>NZ_JANPLS010000044.1:0-7165 GCF_031422475.1 Chamaesiphon sp. VAR_48_metabat_403 | reverse complement strand
GAAACGATCTATTGGCTTCGTTCATGCTAAAGGCGGATGCGGATCAACTTTTTAGGTACGGGAGATTTCTTGAATTGCGGCTTCAAGATGCTCTGGAATCACGAGTTCTTCTCGATCGAGAATAGCGCGTTTTGCAGCATCTTGAGCTACCCGTACAGCTTGAGCGGCGGAAAATCCTTGCATTTTTGCGACGATCGAGTGCCATTCGATCGAGCCTTTGGACATCGTAATTAAGGTTTGTTTGAGTAGTGCTTCTAGTTCTGTGGCTGTGGGCTTGGGAACTTCGATCGCATCGTCAAATCTCCGCCACACTGCCATATCTAGGGATTTGTCGAGGTTGGTGGCGGCGACGAGTAAGCCGGAGGAGGTATTATATTCGTCCAAAATTTGGAGGAAGGTATTTACGACTCGCTTCATCTCACCGACTTCGTTATTATCTTCGCGGGATTTGGCCAGGGAGTCGCATTCATCGAGAAATAGCAGACAGGGGTTCTTGCTAGCTACCTCGAATATTTCGCGGAGGTTGGTGGCAGTTTCGCCGAGATAGGAGGATACCATCGTGTCAAAGCGTACTTTGAGCAGGGGCAAGCCAGTATTCCAAGCTAATCGCTCGGCACTCATGGTTTTGCCACAGCCTGGTAATCCATACAGAAGGATTTTTTGTTTGTAGTTGAAGCCGTGATGCGCCAATCTGTCACGGGCGGCATATTCGCGCTCGATCCGTTGGAAGCGTTGTTCGACGGCGGCGGGTAGGATGGTGTGGTGTCTGAGTTGTTCGCGGGGAATTGCCGTGAGCAGGGGAAGTTGCGATCGCTTGCTATTGGGAAGTTCGGTGAGGGATTGGAGGTTGGTGGCTGCGGCGGTTGGAGTGGGATTGGTGGGGGTGGAACGTCTGTCGGTTTGGCGAGTGGGAGTTTTAGTTTTTGACTTGGTAATATTTTCTAATCGATCAGCTAGGATGATGTGTCCTTTTTTGCGTTCTTCGCGGACGATCGTGTCCAATAGCTTATCTACCGCTACTTCATCATCAGTAGCGATCGCTCTAAACACTCTTTCTAGCAGATCGGCTTTCACGGGAGAGTAATTTAATTCAACGTTCTCATGTACTATTGTATCTGAAATAGTACCCATCTAAGTGTCTAAAGTAACAGAACTCTATATCTAGACTCGATTTTATCGCTCTCCATAAAGTGAGCGAATCGATTCAATTATGAAGTTATTGCTCACAGTGTCGTCCCCAATCGTTCTTGCAGGGCAACAGCGGCTAATTGTTGTTCGCGAATCCGTCCGACTCTGAGGGCATCTACCAGCCCTAATAATTCATATAGTTGGGGATCTAAGCTGGCGGCAAGTGGTACGGATGGATAGAGGGGAGTAAGTGCCAATCCAATCTCCGTACCAGCCGGAAATGCCCAAACTAGCGGTTCTTGACTGCTGACAATCTGTTCTTTGAGAGGAGAGATACTATGAGCGGTGGGCATTCCGCGCACTAATGTTCCTGGGGTGGCGGGGTAGATATATTTTAAGCCATGAATTAGGAGTTCTAATAAGTGGGGTGTGAGGGGTTGATGGGTGAGGGGGGTGTAAAGTTTGGCAACTGTACTGCGTTTGAGGGAGCTATGGACTTCAGATGCACTCATGCCGAGGCTTTCGGCTAAGTCACTATACCGCCACTGGCGATCTTGCCAGAGGTGGGTTTTGAGGAGGATGGGAATATCTTGGGGTTTGAGCATGGAATCTATTCTCTGTTACTTCTATTTTACATTCGCAAATTGAGAATAAATTGAGTAAGAATGACTTTTTTAGTTGGATCGATCGAAATTATGTGAGTTGAATACTGGCTCATATGGCAATTGACAAGTTAAAATGTGCTGGGAGTATTGTTATTTGAGTACTAATAGACTATGTTAGATACCAACTTAAAAGTTTTTCTATCCAGATTGCTTAAATAACTATGGGTATTGTTACTGACTTTGAAAGAGAGCTAATCAAAAATTCACCTCAATCCTATGGTAAGTGGCGCACAATAGACCTACACAACCATTCCCCAGCAAGTTTTGATTATCAATCTGGGGGTGAAGATCATCTGGAACGCACCGCTCAAAGAATTCTAGACGCGAATCTTGATGTAGTCATGTTCACCGATCATAACGAGTTACCTTCAGAAGCATTTGTCACTGAGCTAAAGAACAAAACGGGCAAGTTGATACTTCGGGGTGTTGAGCTTAATGTTTTTGTAGATGCATGGAATATACCGTCTAAAAAAATAGGAAAAAATCTTTTCTTCCATTTGTTAATTGGTTTCGATCCTGACTGTAGCCAAACACCTGAATATTGGCTACAGCATCTTTATCATAAGTGCAAAACGGAGTGCCGAGATTCTGGAGGAAATACAATCAAAGGAGTTTTAGATTCGATTCAGAATATTTGTGAGATATTAAAGGAATCAAATGCAATAATTATTCCCGCACATCTTCATTCAAGCAATGATGCTTTTAAATCACGCAGTATTGATGATGTTTATGACGATCCAGAATTTATCAAGGCTGCCAAAGAGTGTTTTACAGCATTGGAAGTAACGGAAGTATCCACTGCTAGCTTTTTTGACGGTCATCATTTGGAGACACAAAACTTACATAAAACTTGTATTCGATCTAGTGATGCTCACAAACCTGAAAATTTGGGAACACGTCCATGCTTTGCACAAATGGAACATATAACGTTCTCAGAATTAAAGAATGCTTTAGAACTGCCATTTAGGGTGAGATTAGATAAACCATGTGAGCCAAGTTCATTTGTGGTTGGATTAAATATTAGAGGTCAATATTTCCCCGATTTATGGTTGTCACTTTCTCCCAACTGTAATGTTTTTATGGGGGTAAAAGGTTCTGGTAAAACTTCTGTTTTAGAATGTCTTCGATTTGTTCTCGGCGTAGAGGTTCCTCAGAGTAGAATAGGTGATGTTCATTCTCATTTGTCCGCAATTTTAGGTACTGGTGGAACTGTTAAAGCACTAATTAAGCGTGCTGATGGAGCCAAGTTAATAATCCAGAGGACACTTAACTCAGACCAGTTTAGCATCACATTTGAAGACGATCGTCAAGAGATTTTTACGCACCCTGAAGCTTTCCAGTTTCCGGCATCAATCCTTGGTTGGCATGAAATTGAGCAAGCCGCTACTGATCCCAAGATTCGGAGAGTTTATTTAGATGCCATATCAGGTCGTGAGGAAATGCGTGGTTACGAAGAAGGTGTCAAAGTTTTATCTAGGCAGATTCGTAGTACGCATGATGATGCCTTCTCCAAATTTAATAATTGCTGTGATATTTATGAACAAGTAGTTTCTCTCCGTCAACAAAGAGACGGCTTACAAAAGCTAACAGATGAAAGTCTGATCGAGTTAAAAACACAGTATGATGAGGCTAATGGACATCGCAACCAATTTTATATATCTCTTCAATATCTTCAAGAGGCACAATCTCAAATAAAAGATCGTTTTTCAGGTTTACTCCCTGGAGTTTCGCCAGAACATCTCAATATCCCTTCTTTAATAGAGCAATCAATCACGAGTGCAAGTGATTCATTGAAATTATTAGTTCAAAGTGTCGAAATAGCAAAGGATGATTTTCAATCAAAAATAAACTCAACAGTGCAAGTATTTCAACAAGCACAACATGGCGTTAATACTGCATTTAATGAATTTTCGGAGCAATATCGTCAAGCTCGAAGTAGATTGACTCCAGAACAGCAGCAACTTCTCGACTCTCATCAGCGAGTCATGGAGCAGACAAGTCAGCTACCGATATTAGAAGCACAACTGGATATGCTTAAAGCGGAGAGTAAATTTCTGATTGAAAAGCTTATTCATCAATGTGATTCTGCGGCTATGAAGATAGAACAGAGAACTAATCATCGTCGTCAGCGAGTAGAAGAATTTTCTGGAAAGCTTCAGGAATATGGTGTGGAATTAGCACTCTCTGAGTATACACTGTTGCCTTTTCAGAATATCGCCAATTCATACCCTGAAGGTTGGCAAATATTTAATGAGTTACCTCCAGGCACCATCTTCTATCGCCGAATGAAACAAGGTTATGAAAATATTCTAAAAAATTTACAAGGAGATTTGAAATCTTATCGTCCAAGCATATTTAGATCTAAACAATTTACAGATTTTATAGATATTTTTGAAGATGACGACCTTCTCATCACATTTAAAGCATCTGGTCTTGATGGAGCTTCAAAACCAATCGATCAACTATCTGCTGGTCAACGATGTACGGCATTTTTCCCGATTTTACTAAAACTTCAAGATGGCCCTCTTATTATCGATCAGCCTGAAGATAATCTCGATAATCGGCATATAGCTTCATCGATTGCACCTATCCTTATTGAAGACAAGCGAAACCGTCAGATTGTCTTAACATCTCATAATGCAAATTTGGTTGTACTGAGTGATGCAGAGCATATTGTCAGTTTTGAAGGGCAGAATAATCAAGGTGTCATTCTAGAAAGAGGGTTTTTGTCAGGCCAGCAATCAAAAATAACTCCACACGTTGTTGATGTACTTGATGGTGGCAGTCAAGCTTTGTCTCAAAGACGGTTAAAATATGGCACTTCTTCAGAGATATAGTGCATCACATAGAATTTCTGGTGTAACCTAATAATCAAGCCGCCATCAGCAATTCTGACATCTTAGTTTTCAATTCAGACGACGTAACTAGCGGCTTGTAAACCTCTCCCTCATAAGGCTTCTAAAAATAACCATTAATAAAAACTCCGCAGCCCCGACGGAGAGCCTAACAATTGCCAAATCTCTCGTTGGCGTAGTCTACCGTAGGTAATCGACCACAATTCCAGGTAGACTAGCCACTATCCCATCATCAATCGATTCGCTGTAGGTTCTAAACTCATCAACCTCCACGATCCTGTCACGTTCTAGATAAACAACAAACGAGCTAGATGATTCGATCGAAAAGCGATCGCAACTGTACATGAAGGTTGCTGTCAGAATGTCCGAAGTGTGGGGTGCGGTTTAAGGTTCCGGCTTTGTGGGTGGATGGTTGGTGTCAGCGGTGTTTTACGACTTTTGGGGAAATGCGGGAATGACAAAAATAGATTTAGATCTGATGATTCTCCTTTAGAATGTAGATCTTTGAGACTTTTCAACCCACAATAGACCAAGGTGAGATTGGTTTAAGGGAAAAAGCATCATGCTGTCGTCAATTTTAGATACTTGTACTCCACGAACAGAAATATTATCGGGAGAGTTGTCTCTGGATTTGTTTGCAGCCAAGCTCAAGCTGGTTGTTGATGGTAATGCTCCGCCAGTTTATCAAAACCCAGAACTTTTCTTTGCTAACACTTTTCCCACAGCGGGTTTAAAGACTTTAATTGCGGAAGTCTTTGGCAGATTAACTGGTACAACGGTAGGATCGCCAGTGATTCGGTTAGAAACTAGCTTCGGCGGTGGTAAAACCCACGATGAAATTGCGCTCTGGCATCTGGCAAGGCAAGGGAGACAAATTCCAGGGTTAGATCGATTTACCGATCGATTGGAACAGATTCCGATTAGCCCGATTCAAATTGCGGCAATCTCAGGGCAGGATTTAGATCCGACAAATGGTGACTTCCATGCTGATACGGGTATCTCAACTTATACGCTTTGGGGCGAGATTGCCTATCAAATTGGAGGAATTGATGGCTATCAACTATTACGGGGTTCGGACGAACAAAAAGTCAGTCCTGGCACTAGTGTATTGCAAAGATTGATTGGCGATCGACCGACGCTGATCGTACTTGATGAAATTGCTCAGTATCTCCGTAAAGCCAAGGCTGTAAAGGTTGGTAATAGCGATTTAGCTGGACAAGTTGTGGCATTTTTGTTCGCGCTGATGGATTTAGCAGGCTCCTGTCAGAACTTGGTATTTGTCTATTCTCTAGCTTCTGCTAGTGATAGTTTTGCCGATGACACCACCGAATTACAAGAAGCGATTAAGGCTTCGGCGCGACAGGAAAAAATTCTGACTCCCAGCAACGATCTGGAGATTTACAACATCGTCAAACAGCGGCTGTTTAGTAGCGTTGATGATAAAGCTGCTAAAAAGGCTGCTCAGGAGTATCTGCAAGCCTATCGATCGAGTCGCTCCAATCTACCCGATGGCTGTAAAGATGCAGCTTATACTCAAACGATCGAGGCTAGTTACCCGATTCATCCCGAACTTTTTAATTTATTAACCAAAAAGATTGCTTCAATTCCCAACTTCAATCGGACGCGCGGGGCATTGCGACTATTTGCGATCGCGACTCGTTATCTGTGGCGAGAGGGCATCGCTTTGCCGATGATTCATCCTCATCATTTACCTGTAGGTATCGATGATGAGATTACTAATGAACTGACTTCAAGGCTACAACGTCCACTGATGCGCCTACCGATTCAGGCAGATTTGTATAATGCCAGTGGGCGGGAGGCTCACGCTCAAATCCAGGATCGGGAATGGTTAGCCGCCGGAAAGTCTCCTTTTTCCACTTGGGTAGGGCGAACGATTTTTCTCCATTCGATCAATCAAGGGATTGTCGCAGGGATTCGCCAAACTGAGTTAAATTTATCTTTGTTAATGCCAGGAGGCGATACTAATTTCGTCGATCGAGCTTTGGATCGATTGACTGAAGTAGCTTGGTATCTGGACTTCGATCCCATCTTAACGATCGCTCGATTCAAAGAAGAACCATCGATCAATAAGATTGTGGCAGAGGAAAAAGAGCAAGTTGGACGTGGTGAGGCAAAGGAGGAATTGCGAAAACGTCGAGATTCGATCTTTGCTACCCGCTATTTCCGCCTGGTACCCGCTCCTACTAGTCCAGGTGATGTAGATGATGGTGCCGATGAAATTGCCCTGTCTATCATCGATTTTCAGGAGACTATGGTGACATCTTCGATCGATCCTGCGCCAACAATTATCGAACAGATTTTTCAGCAAACGGGAGAATCTGGCAAGTTTCGGATCTTTCGCAATCGGTTATTGTTTCTAGTCGCTAATAAAGTTGACTTAGAACGAGCCAGCGAACTAGCACGGGAGTTTCTAGCAATTAAGAATATTCTCAAATCAGAACACCGACTAGCCGATCTCTCCGAAAGTCAGCAGAAGCAACTGAAAAAGAAAGAAGG
>NZ_JANPLS010000043.1:0-36212 GCF_031422475.1 Chamaesiphon sp. VAR_48_metabat_403 | reverse complement strand
GAAATTCATTAGTAAGGAGGGGGGAGAGTAATGAGAATGAGTAATGAGTAAGGAAAATCCCCTCCAGGGAGGGGTGCCCGTAGGGCTACTCGCCTTTGTCACCCGCCTGGGGTGGGTAGATCTTCGCTACAACCTAAAACCTATTCACTATCCACTATTCACTACCCCCTAATTATATTTTCTCCATGTGCGATCGGGTAATTTGCCGCTGGCGCGGAGATAACGATTGATATCGATGCCGAGGACGGTATTTACCGTCCCGGTGCGTAAATCTACCGTAGCGCGTCCGTTGATGCCTACGAGATTGCCACGACTGTCTAGTACTGGCCCTCCACTCATCCCTGGTAGGGCATTGACGGTATATACTAGCGCGTAACCATCTTGCGGGATCGAGCGAGCGACTGGACGATCGAGTCGTCCCGATAGATTCCCGACTAAAAACTGATATACTCTAGTTGAAATTTGTTGGCTCGGATCTGCCCAACCAGAGACATATACGACTTCGCCCTCGCTTAATGTATCGGAATTGCCAATCGTGGCGACTTGATAGCGATCTCGACTTTGGAATTCTAAAATTGCTAAATCTAGTTTACCAACTCTGGAAATTTGGGGCGTAGTCACTAGATGTTTCCGTCCATCTCCGGTGGTAATCACCAAAGATCTAGCCGCAAGGGGGCGATTATCGGTGCTGACGACGTGCCAATTGCTCAAAACGACGTAGCGATTACCTTGCTGCTCGATGAGGACTCCAGAGCCAGTATTCGCACCATCAATGCTGACGGTAATTTTTCTGGCAATATCGCTAGGATTGGGTACTAATATTTGCCAAAGTATATAGCTAAAAAATAAGCCCGCGCTACCGATCGTCACGATATTTACTACCCAAGCAGTCAGATTGTGTCGCGGCGATGGCATTAGATCGATGTATGGGGACTTGGCAGTTGGAGATAGAAATTTATTTACGCCCAAGTTACCATCATTTAGCTAATCGTCGATCTAATGCACGATCTGGTGCAGGTTTTAGGCTTTAGAACTGCGTTCGAGCTTCTCCCAGTCCCCCGTCTCCCCGTCTCCCCGTCCCCCAATCGACCGCGATCTATCGAGCTAATAGCCGATCGATATTAACATAAGCATCGCCATTACGATAGCGAACTAATTGCTCGCCACTGAGTTGAATGATTCGTCCCGAAGCACGCGCGCGCAAATCGAGCATTTGTTGGAGCATGTGGGCGGAGTCAGTTCCTTTGGGGAGGGTAACTAGTACGCTAGATTTGGGACAAGTATTGCCGCTAATGCCCGCATCGACACACAAGACTGGATAGGTGTTGACATTACCCGTGCGGATGTATTTTAACTTACCAGCGCGATCGAACCTGTCGAGACGATTGGAAACTTCATTACAGCGGCGATCGACATTATTATACCGCCCTGTAAACGACTTGACCCAATGGATCATCGGGATGCTACCTCTAACTGTTTGCACGACTGTAGTGGGCGAGCCACCCAGCACTTCACAGCTAAACTTTCGGGTCGATTGTGCTTGACTGGGCTGCAACCATTGGGATTCAATTGTTAAGAGCGCGATCGTCAGGAAAACACCTGAAAACTTATAGAGTGAGGGGAGTATTCTCAGCATAGTATGTAAATTAAAGATTTGGCTCAGGCACCCAGAATAAGTATCGCTCGCAGCGATCGCATCGTAGCTAATTTACCCACTATTATAGACATAGTTGCACTTGCTTCTCGTTAACTCGATCCAGCACATCTACTGAATTTAGCGATGGAAATTCAGCTAGATGTATTACCTAGAATGCGATCGAGATCGCAGCATTTTTGTTAATTTTATGCATTGACGGCACCAGGCAGAGTTTTCTGAGATCGAAATGCTATCTTATAACAATAGCTAACCAAAATGTTTTGTCTGGAGTGAGACTTTGAGCGGATCGACTTATCTGAGTTCGTCAACTAGAATCGGATCGATGCCCTTCGTCAAATGCGGTAACAGCCGATCGTCGAACTCCAGTTTATCTCACTCATTACTACTATATGCTAGGTACGATCCTTCACTCTCATTACCAAATAGTTAAAGTTTTGGGGATAGGTAAATCCGGAACTACTTATTTAGCAAAAGATCTGGATCTCATCGACTCGCCATTCTATATAGTTAAAAAAATTCAAACTATAAATATCGATCCAACAGATATATCGTTAGCCGATAAAATATTTGAGATCAAAGGATCGATCGCTTATGAAGTTGGCAAACATCCCCAAATTCCCACATTATTTAGCAAATTTACCGCAGATGACGCTCGGTACTTAGTCCGTGAATACATCGATGGCGAACCGCTGAGTCAAGAGCTTACTCTGGGTGTAATTTGGAGTCAAACACAAGTATTCGATCTGTTAATAGAGTTACTCGGAATTTTAAATTTCGTACATGGTTTTGGGTATATCCATCAAGATATCAACCCCCATAATATCATTCGCCGCTATGAGGATGGGAGATTGTTTTTAATTGGCTTTGGTTGCGTCCAAGATTTGGGCAATCTCGGACAAAATCTTCCTGGTGAGGAGCCTAAAAATATTAACGATCCGAGTTACGTTCCTTACGAGCAAGAACAAAATGTTTCTAAAATAAATAGCGATATTTACGCAATTGGCGCGATTGCCATTCAAGCACTAACTGGTAGGTACCCAATCGAAAAAGATGCCTATAGTTACGAGTTAAAATGGCGAGATGAAGTGACGATCGATCCTAGATTGGTAACAATTATTAATAAAATGGTTCGCCCCGATTATCGCAATCGCTATCAATCGGCATCTGAAGTTTTAGAAGCTCTCACATCCTATGCCTCAACGCAGATTCCGACGAGTAAACATCAGCAATTTAAACCTTATCTATTCTTGGGTACTGCTGTCGGCGCGCTATTACTAGGATTTGGTACTCTAAAATTATTCTCATCAACTTCGGCGGATAAACCCCAAGTAGCTGCTGCGACAGCAAGCACAACGAGTAAAGTAGCTGCAACGACAATGCCAGTTGCAAGTTTGCAAAGTTATGTAGATAAATCAGCTAAAATTAAAGTTAAATATCCTGCAACTTGGCAAAAAAAGGATATTCAAAATGTCGTGACGGGAGAGAATGTACTATTTACCAGTCCCGTGGCGAGTGCGGGAAATAAGTATCAAGCAAATATCTCAGTACGCATCGAAACTTTGACAAATCCGCAGACTAGTTTAGCTAACTATACAAAATCGACGATCGCCGAAATCGATCGCTACTACCAAGATGCTAAAATTATCGAGTCTAGTCCGATGACTTTAGCCAAAAAACCAGGTAATTTAATTGTCTATACGGGCAAAGATGAAAATTCTCTAGCAATTAAAAATCTTGAAGTCTGGACGATCGATCGCGGTAAAGCCTATATTTTAACATACAAAGCTCAACCCGATCGGTATTATCAATACCTCGAAGCTGCAATGGCAACGATTAATTCATTTGAGATTAGGAGTAAGGAGTAATGAGTTCAATTACTTAAAACCTGGAACGCAGTTCTAAAACCTAACGCCTAAAGACTAAAACCTACCCCTTAAAAGTTTTACCATTGAAAGTGGTTTGGCTGGTTAAAATTTTGCTCTGTTTTAGTCGCCAGCCCTGGGGAGTTTTCAGCCAAGAATCACGAGATGTTTGATCGATGACAATTTTGTTGAAGCCAGCAATGGTACCTTCAGTTTTTTGTTCGATCGCGACATCTAAGCTATTAGCACTAACATCGATTGTTTTAATAGTTGCTTTATTAGCTGTTAGTTTAATATTAAACCGAGTGAAAAGATTATTATAGTGTTCGCGAAATTCTGAGAGTGTTTGTTTTTCACCTTCAGGATTAATGCTTACATAATCTGGGGTAAATAATGCCGTCGCGCCTTTAATATCTTTACGGACGAAAGCAGCATTAATTTGATTATAGTTAGTTTGAATTACTGGCTGAATTTTGGCGCGATCGTCGGCATTCGCCGGATTTACTGTAACAATTGCTACAGTCAGCAGCGCAGTCGAAACAAGCGAGCTTCTAGTCATAGAGAAAATCATTATGTTATGTTAGTTGACTGCACCCTGTCTGACGCACGCGATCGATTAAAGGTTCCTGACTTGATGTAATGGTGTGGGAGGTGTGGGGGGTGTGGGAGGTAAATTTTCAATCCAAAATCATCCTTACTCCTCGCTCCCCGCTCCCCGCTCCTTACTTATTACTCAACCAGTAGATTTACCAATTCACAGAATCCAGCTACTTCCGAGAGCTGAGTGATGTATTTTGGGCGGTGGGTTAATTGAGTAGTGTAGTGTTGGATATTAGCCACCCCAACCGAATGTAAAAATAACTCTCGATCGAACATGGTGGTATCGTTGGGGCTATCGCCAACAGTAATTATCTGTGCGGGTGTAAGCTCTGGAAAATATAATTTCATCACCTGTAAAATTGCCGCGCCTTTGTCTTGGTGCTGCGGTTTGATATGACATTGCACCGTACTGAATGTAAAACTATAACCCCATTGCTGACAGCGGATAGCAATGTCAGCTAATTCTACATCTGTTAAACCAGCAACATCAAATGTCCAATCTGTAAGTCGAAACTGATTGTCGCTCGATTCTTCGATTTGGGGATAAAGTTCTTGTAATTCCCAAAATCGGTTTGCCAATTCGGCACGATGTGATTCGATATCTTCTAGGCGGGTAATAAAATCGAAACCACTGCAATCTCGATTCTCATTCTGAGAGGCTACGCCAACGAAATAAACACCGCCATTTTCAGCAATTGCACCCGCAACGGGGAGATAATTATTCACAGCACTCACCCAGCCTGCGGATCTTCCTGTAACTAGCAGTAATTTGATGTCTTTGGCATTGAGGAGATCGATCGCCTGTAATAATTGGGGTGTAAATTTACCGCCACTAGTGAGGGTACCATCTATATCCGCTGCAATTAGCCGAATATCTGTCAATCCTTGTTGTAGTCTTTCCGATTGGGTAGCGGGCAAAGCTAGACTATGCATGATGGGCATGTAAATTAGTGACGATCGGCTGTTGTGGTAGCGCAGTCTCAGAGTACCCAAAAATGTCCCCCCTTCGCAATCGACTGATGCGATTTTTACCACAAATATTTCCGATTCTCGATCGTCTAAAATTATTGCCAACAGTCAAGTATTGATGAATCTATTTGTAAACGCGCGATGCGATGCCCGATGGCGGTAAAATCGCCGCTACAGCCGCGAAGATCGCGATCGATGCCAAATTTCAAATTGCATCTTCAACCGCCTGTCGGGGCTTACGTGCTGGTGACAGTTTTAAAATCTAATTATCGATCTTGTTGATTTAACGATCGATTGAGGCGATCGCACCAAGCTAGATTATCGGGGATAGTTATAACTATCTGGCGATAAGGTTCGTCGTGCAATTCCAAAGTCAGGTAATTGTTATCGGTGGTAACATACCAAAACTCTCTACCGCGCTTAGTATAATAAGTGCCTGCTTTAATTACTCCCGGTAAAAATGTCCCTGGAGCGCGAATTTCTGCCCAATTACTTTGAGGCTCGTCAGTAGTAGCTCGATCGATCCGATCGAGTGGAATGTGCATTTGTCGTTCTAAAGTAACCGCCCACAATTGCTCGTACCATTCTAGTTCGATCGTCAATAGATCTGTGGTGAGATTGAGTTTCATAAGGTCGATAAAAACGCTATGACAATCTTAGCAATATTTTAGCTGCGCTTGGATGGTAAAAGCCGAACGAGGATTGTGACGGATTTATCAAAGTGGACGCAAATATCGGTGACAGGCGATCCTTAACATCCGTTTGGAATCGATTGAGACAAGCCCTGAAATTTAAGGTAGGGGTAATTCATGAATTACCCCTACCTTAAATTTCGAGGGCATTTTATACATCAATTCAGCAACGCCGAATAAATTCAGAATGGATGATACAATAGATCTATGCCGCTTGTTTGAGTGTCTTTTGTCATGTACCAGTACGAGCTACCGCGATACCTTCCCACCGCCGACGAACTGCCTTGCTCCGACGATACCCCCGTGGATAACGAACTTCAAGAACTCATTCCCAGCCTGCTCAAATCGATCTTACGAATGCTGTGGGACGAGCGCATGGATTGGTTCTTTGGCATCGACATGGGCATCTATACTAATCCCGATCGACCGCCAATCGTCCCCGATGGTTTCTTGAGCCTGAATGTCGAGCGCGTGTTTGACGAAGATTTACGCTCTTGCTATACGCTCTGGGAAGAGGAAGTACCACCGAGCCTAGTATTAGAAGTAGTCTCCACTAGTCCAGGTGGGGAATACACTACCAAACTTGATGAATATGCCCGCATGGGCGTTTTATATTATGTTATCTATAACCCCAAACGTCGCCGTAAAGCACGGCTAGAGATCTACAAACTCGTTAATGGCAAATACGATCTGCAAACTGCAAATCCCCTCTGGATGCCAGAAATTGGCTTAGGCATCGGTAGCGAACGTGCTGGTTATGATGGGTTGACACGAGAATGGTTGTATTGGTACGACGAACGGAGCCAACGTTACTTCACCCCCTACGAGCGCGCCAAACTCGATCGCGATCGAGCCACGATCGAAAGCCAACGCGCCGATCGATTGGCGGCTCAATTACGCGCTCTAGGCATCGAGCCGGAAGTACCCTAAATTTAACGATCGATTCAGGAGTTGAGAGTTGATAGTCGAGCGTTGCGGCTCGCTCTGCGGAGGTTTCCTCGGCAGAGTATAGCTAATAGGGTGAAAACTGCTCACCCTATTGGCTATACGGAGCAATTATTTCATCGATCGTCACCAGTCAGCAGCGAATTTATGGTTGAAGATAATCAGCAGTATGCTTATTTCACAATAACAGGTAGCTTTGACCCGATCGATATTACCGAGCGGATCGGCGTTCTACCGACAGAGTGTTGGCAACAGGGAGAGATTAGCCATCGCACCCATATAGAGCGGAAATTTAGCAGGTGGAGCCTGCATTCCCGACTCGAACGAAACAACGAACTAGATGCTCACATCCGCGATGTACTAGCTCAACTCGATACCAATGCAACAGCGTTTGCAGCAGTATCGCAAGAGTTTGGCGGGTGGATGCAATTGGTAGCCTATTTTCACCTTAACTATCCAGGATTGAATTTCGATCGAGATATTACAGCAGGACTGGCTCGGTACTCACTAGCTGTAGATTTTGATTTCTACTGGTTATACTCGCACGATCGAGAATCCACAGATTGACTCTATTTACAATCATAACCATGCGAATCGAAAAACTTTATTACCGTAACCATGTCACGGGTTGGGAATTAGCCCCAATGGAATTTGGCTCTGTCAATCTTTTGGTTGGTGTTTCTGGTGTGGGTAAAACCAAGATATTAGAAGCCATTCGATCGCTGAAAGAAATTGTTCTTGGAATCGATGGGGAGAAACAATTTCTATATGGAGTTGAATGGTATATTACTTTTTATACTGCTCCCGATTGTAAGTATAGATGGAGTGGGAAATCAAATATCATCAATAACAATGAATACACCATTGATGAACTTGGTGATAAAATATATACAAATAGAGGGATTTTACCTCAATTAGAAGTTGAAGAAGTGTATTTTAATGATGACTGTATTGCTCATCGCAAGAATGGAATTATAGAATTTGAATCTAAAGTCATGCCCAAGCTCTCACCATCCGAGAGTTTAATTGACATTTTTCAAGCCGAAGATAAAATTAATCCAATCATTAAAGGATTGCGATTAGTAGTTATTAGTCAGACTCAAAATCCAGAAAGATGGACGAATAGCTCTATTTTTTACGAAATTAATGATTTGCCGTTATCTAATATTGAAAAACTAAATCATACTTTAGTCGATCGGCTAGGATTGCTATGGATTAAAGAGCGAGATATGTTCGATCGAATTAAGTCCAATTTTATTGAAATCTTCCCACAAGTTGAGGATTTGAGAATATTAACACACGTATCAAGGTGTGAATCATCTAGCACATCACGCCCTTTCTTTTCATTAGAATTAAGGGAGCTAGGGGTAGATCGATGGATTAGTCAATGGGATATTTCAATGGGAATGCTAAAAACTCTCACTCACATTGTAGAGATATATCTATTGGCAGAAGGTAGTATCCTATTAATCGATGAGTTTGAGAATAGCTTAGGTGTTAACTGTATTGATGTCGTAACAGAGTTGTTGAACGATCGAAAAGACATTCAATTTATCATCACCAGTCATCATCCGTATATTATCAACAAAATTCCGATGCAGTATTGGAAAATAATCACTCGCAAAGGAAGCCTAGTAACAGCGACAAATGCGAGTGATTATGAAGAGCTATCGGGATCTAGACACAAAGTATTTACTCAGCTCATCAATCTACCCGATTATACCGAGGGCATTCAGGTAGGATGAATTTGTATTTTATAGTTGAGGGCGAAACAGAACGTAAAGTATATCCATCCTGGCTGAGTTATCTATTACCAGAATTGGAGCGAGTAAAGAACCCTACTCAAGCTCAGACTAATAATTATTATTTAATTAGTGGTGGTGGTTATCCTTCTCTTTATGAGGAAGTGGAAGCTGCGGCGGAAAATATTAATATCAGTCAAAAGTACAACTATCTCATCATTTGCACGGATGCTTACGAAAACAGTGTCGAGTATATGCACCAGGAAATTAGAGAATTTTTTGCAGATAATCAGTTATTTCTTGGTCATACTAAACTTCAGATCGTCATCCAAAATAGGTGCATAGAAACTTGGTTATTGGGTAATAGCAAAATCTATTCTCGACAACCGCAGTCACCGCGATTACTGAATTATACTCGCTATTATGATGTCTCAAAAGAATGTCCAGAATTAATGGGTAAATACAACCATGAAATTCATGCTGAATTTCATGAAAAATATCTAAAAGAATTATTTTTTGCCAGAAACACCACCTATTCTAAAACGATACCTGGAGCTGCTCAGGAAGAATATTATCTTAGAGAGTTACAGAGTAGATCTCAGAAACAAGCCAACCATTTGCCGACTTTTAAAAGTTTTATCGAGTTTTGCGATCTAGTTCGATCGCAATTAGTTGAAGAGCGATCGATCGAGATCTAAATCCCTCGATGCTGCGGGAGAAATTATCAAAGTTGAGAGCCGACAGCCGCGATAATTCCAAAATTCCCAATCCAGCCGTTGTAGTAATTATCGATCCTCATTTGACTCGAACATGTTATTCTTGGCTGACGCGACACCAACGATCGTCGATTTGACTCATCCTCAAGAATTGTTGCAATTTGGCAAACGGTTGTTAGAGTTGAGTCAATGGCTGATTCTCGTAACGATGGGGTTGGGGGTGGTGTTAGGGATCGTCAATTTTTCCTATCGTCGCGAACGGGGGGAATGGTTGGAGCGGGAATTTGCAAATTACGGGCAACTACTCCACGGCTTGCGTCATTTGGTGCTAGCGCTGGTCGTGACGATCGCGTTATTTTTTGCCTGTTCTACGCTTGCCAATCGCTATCATCACTGGGAATATAGTAAAATTGCCAAGGCATTGACTAAAGTGGCAGGCGATCGGGTCGAACATTTAACGCCACAGGTGAAGTATGCGATCGCCGAACCTTACACCACCACTAGTACTATTAACGGCAAGATTGTAGAAGTCAAAAAAACGCGAAATATCGATCGATTTCTGTCGCCAACTAGCACTCAAGTTAACGTTAACCTCACCCAAACTAGCGATCCGGCATCTGGTGGCTGGATTTATCAATCTGATTTTGGCGGCACTTATCAATTTACAAATACCCTAACTACCCCAGAAAATTTTGTCTTTGACGCGCCACCACCGATCGGTTATAAACTGCTTGAAAACTATCGGGTGACGCAAAACAATCGCCCTTTGGAACCGAGAAATCAAGGAGAATATATTTTCCCGATCCAACTCGCACCGAGCGCGACGACGCAGTTTAAAGTTACTTATCGAGCGCAAGGGGCACCGCGTTGGATTTATAATGCCAATGGCAAAATTTTATCCAAATTTCGGTTGTCAATTTTGGCAGATTTTCCCAATGCTGAATTTGCTAGCGGCATCGTACCGACAGTGACGGAATCCGAAGGGAGCGGGACGCGATTTACCTGGAATTTTGCTGAAAATGTTTCGGTCAGAAATCCGTTTGGTGTATTTACCAATAGCGAACGCTTTCGGCATGTTGGCATTCTCCCCCGATTGTTGATTTTAGCTCCAGTAATTTTTGCAATTTGGCTGTTGCTAGCGTATCTGACGATCGCGATCTCATGGCAAGATGTAGTTATCGGTGCGATCGTATTTTTTGCCTGTCTGTTGAGTTTGACTTATGCCAGTCGTTGGCTCGATCCTAAATTAGTTTGGGGACTATTATCGCCAATTTTATTATTATTTGGATGGCAATTGGGAACGCAAAGAGGGCAGCATTGGAGTGGTTTGGCGATCGTCTTTAGCAGTTTGGTATTGCCTGTATTTAGTTTGTTAGTTACCTATAGCGGTCTGACATTGGGTTTATCGGGCACGATCGCGATCGCCTGGTTGTTATTAGGTACTAAAAAGTTCGATCGCAATGGGTGAAACTGTTGGAAAATCGGGATCGATCGATGGTATTATTTTGGTTTATGAGATACTTTTTGCTTATGAAGTTAGTATTTTTGACGAGTTTACTGTCGATCGCCTTAGTTCCCAATACAGCAACAATCGTGGCAGCAGATGTGCCAACAGGGAAGAGTTTTTTGCAATGGTGCGAACAAAGAAGTTCTTTATCCCCCCAGACGCGGAAAACTGTAGATTATTTATTGCAAGCAACTCAGGCTCAAGACTGTCGAGCTGCCGATATCGAACTCAGTCAACGTACCGAACTACTTACTTCTAGTCCTACTCCTGCCGATATTAGCGACCTCCGACCGATCGCTAGTCTGACTAATTTACGCAAACTCAGCTTATACAGTCATAATATTACCGATCTCACTCCCCTCGCCAACCTGAAACAACTCGATACGTTAGTTATTAATAGCAATAAACTGACCGATCTCAAACCCCTTAGCAGTTTGAATAACTTGAGCGATTTGGGATTAATTGGTAGGAATATCTCCAATATTCAACCGATCGCAAAATTGACAAGTCTGAAAAAACTGACGCTCTGGTATAGCTCGATTCAAGACATCAAAGCTGTTAAAAATTTAATTCAATTAACCGAAATTAGTTTTATCGATACCAAAATTGCCGATCTTCGTCCCTTAGCGAATCTGAAATCTTTAACTAGTCTTGAAATTACCAACAGTAAAGTGACCGATATTCGAGCTTTATCAGGTTTGACCAATTTAAAGAAAATCGTCCTTAATAATAATCAAATCTCTAATCTTCAGCCGATCGTTCGCTTGAGCAATTTAGAAAGCCTGAATCTCAACTTCAATCGCATTAGCAATTTAGCTCCTTTGTCTGGCTTGAAAAATTTGACTGGACTCAATCTGAGCGATAATCAAATTGTCGATGTCGAACCAATAGCCGCACTTAACCAGTTAATTGGCTTGAATTTAAATAATAATAAAATTACCAATATAAAACCATTGGCTAAGTTGAAAAAGCTAGAGACGTTAGTCGTCTCCAAAAATAAAATGAAGAACAAAATTTGCCCGCTTCGCCCAGCAGTTTGTGATTTCAACAATAGCACGGGAGTGATTAGAGTTTTTTGAGCTACCTTTAATGTAAGGCTTTGAAATTATTCTCACATTGTCCGAATAAAAAGTGGGACGATCCCAAAGTCGATGATTAAATGTCTATGATTCTACGAATAATTGGACTGTTCTGTTTAGGTGGGGTAGGAATTGCTGGAGCATCATGGTTAAATACTGAAAATATCATGTTACCTTTGAGTGAAGAAATTATAATTTCAACTAAAAAAACTACCTCTCTATCATTCACACCCAATCGAGCAGTTTCAGAGACAAGCTATAATGTTCGACTATATTTTGACAAGACGGGAGAATCGTCGCTAAATTGTGAAGATGTTAAATTACTTGGCGTTCGGTGGGCGATCTCAACTAGTGAGACAGTGAAGTCCTGGAATACTCTAGAAAGCACAGATTATTTGTGTAATTATGACGATAATTTGCCTGAGATCGGTTTTTTAGCCCCATCATTTAAACCGCATATAAGTTATTACCTTCACTTGTCAACAGCCAATAATATTCAGAATAGGGAAAATATCAAAGTTCGTGCTGCAATTCAACATCAAGGTGGACTCGATCTACATTACCTATTCATGGATAAGGCTTTTGCAGAATTATTGGGAGGATGCCTATTATTAATCAGTTTCATTTGTTTTGCTATAGATTTATTGATGATTTTTCTCGATCGTAAAAAGTAACTTCATAAATTATCAGCCGCATTACTGGGATAATCGATCTGTCAAATAAAATCAACATCTTAGCTATGAAAATTATTAAATTTTACCAAACCAATGAAGAGTATGGCTGCTTCTCGAATTTTGCCGATTATCCGATCGAACTCAAAGGTAAAAGTTGGCCGACTTCAGAACATTATTTTCAAGCCCAAAAATTTGTCGGTACGAAACATGAAGAGGAAATTATAAAAATAAACTCGCCGATGATGGCGGCACAACTGGGACGCGATCGGAAGAAACCGTTGCGACGCGATTGGGAAAAAGTCAAAGATTCAATTATGCGAGATGCGGTGCTGGCTACTGGCGATGCCAAAATTATCGAACATACCGAAAACGATCGCTACTGGGGTGACGGTGGTGATGGCAAAGGGCAAAATAAACTAGGTCGAATTTTAATGAGTGTTCGGTCAGAATTATGTCCAATAATCGAGGAAGATTAATTATTTATCGGGAAAATTGCCGAATAGTTATTGCCCAGTAGCTGCGTAGCGCGTACTTAACACGATCGATCTCCTGAAGCGTAAAATTGAAGCATAATTATAAATGACGGGATATGCTACAAACACGATGGGCTACGATGCGATCGGTCAAACAATTTGTGTGTGTGTTAGCGATCGTCTGCTTGAGTATATTTAGTTGTCCTCTAACTAGTCTGGCAGTAACCATTCAGGATGTTCCCAATCCGCGTCAGATGACTGGAGAATGGGTCTCCGATTTGGCTAACTTGTTAGATGTCCAAATGGAAATGCAACTCAACCAAGCCATTTCTGAGCTAGAGGAAGATGAAGGCATCGAAATAGCGGTTGTTACCGTTCCCGATACCAGTCCATCGGCTTCGCCTGAAGAGTTTGCAACACAGCTATTCAATGATTGGGGCATTGGGAAGCGAGGTCAAAATAACGGTGTGTTACTGTTGGTGTCAAAAGGCGATCGTCAGGTGGAAATCAAAACTGGTAGCGGCATCATGGATTTGCTACCTAATTCCCAACTGCAATCGACGATCGACACCGATATACTACCTCGATTTCGATCGGGAAACTTTGCAGAAGGGATCTGGGTGGGCACCCAATCTCTAATTCAAGCAGTTCGCACCGTCCCAGATGGGGTCGAACCAGAATTGCCATCTTTGCAATATTCACCAGTTAAACCTAATATTTATATCATCGTAACGATCGTGACGATCGTCTTGGCGATCGGGTGTTTGATGATTTTCCTAACGCTTCAACCTCCGAAAGTAAATCCCCAAGGACGTTCCTCTCGGACAGATGGACAACGCGACTTGTCGCTTGTCTGCAATCGCTGTCGTTTGGCAATGCAACCAGTCGATGCTCAAACTCTACTCACCTACCTAACTCCAGCTCAAAGTATCGCACGAGCATTAGGGGGTGTTGTCTTCGAGGGTTGGCAATGTCCGCCAGAATGCAGACAAGCAATTCCGCCTGCGGGCATTCACTTGCGAGAATACATTTTAGATAACCAGCAATTTCAGATCTGTCCAAACTGTCGGGAGCGAACGATGCAACGCTCGGAAGAAGTGCTAGTCCCAGCAACCATCACGGCACCAGGTAAACGCCGCATCCACCAACAATGCCACTCTTGTTTGTTGGTGAAGGAGCAAGTAGAGACGATCGCACCAGGATCTCCCGTTTATAATGCTGATGGCGTATATATCGGTAGTGTCACCTATTCTGCCAGTAGCAGCGATAGCTTTGGTGGTGGCGATGGTGGTGGCGGCGGAGCTAGCGGCGGATGGTAATTATTTAACTCATGGTATTACATCTGGATTCGATCGATTCTGGCGATCGAATTGGGCACTATAAACCTACGACCAGTTTTAGGTGTGGATGTAGGTAGTTAGTGATGAATGAGCAACGGCAACAGAGCCAGTCAGATCTCGATTTGTGGTCATCCACAAATCAACTCGGTCAAATCGATGAGATCGATTGTAGTAAGACAGAACTAGCTCCAGCCAAGCGCGGTGCGGCATTTGCCTCGGCACTAAAAGCCAAATTTGATGGTACGCGCCCAATTATTGAAGATGTAATTTTTGCCACCGTAGAGTGGGATGAATTAACAGCAGGTAAAAACTGGCTGGATGTCTCGCACCAGAAAGATCCAAGTCGGATCGATAAACCATATTACGCCACTAGCATTACCAATCGATCGACCGAAAAGATTAGAATCGATCGATTTGGGACTTATATTCAAACAGGTAAAACGCTCGTTCTGTGTTCGATTACGGGCGGTTTTTATAGCCGCCAACAATTTCAAGAATGGTACGAGCTAGGCGATAGTCAATGGCTCGTACCAGGGCAAACAGTCACAGATCCCAATACTTATAGCCTGCGGGGTGTCTATTGGGCTTATTTTGGTACCAGTGCTAGCGGTGAAAAGTTTGTCGCAGGTGCAGCTTGGAATGGTAAGCCGTGGTGGAAATTCTTTTAGGGGATAGGGAATAGGGACATATTCGGCTTTTATGAGCAATAAAATTGGTATTGGTATACTATCAACTTTCATAGCAGTATCTTTTTCATATTGTGCATACAGTGTCATGAATTTTGGGCCTACTGGAGGTGATGACTTTAAGCCCATGCCAAGAAAAGAGCGGGCTAAATTAATAAATTTAGGCTCGATAAGAAGAGTATTTGTTCGTCAATATGAATACTATAAAACCCATGCTAAGTTCAGCGAAAATATCAACAACTTAAATGATGCGTCAGAATTACTAGATTTATTCGAGAAAGGATATCAAACAGAAACGCAGGCAGATACGAACAGTGCCATAACTGCTGCGATCGATCCTTCTTCCGAAAACAATAATACTTTTGGTGTCATCAAGATTTTAAAATCTAAGTATATTTCCAAAAAAGTGGGATTTCAATATGCAGAAGGATTATATTTTTTGTGCAGTAGTGGCAAAGGCGGAACTCTCTTGCCTAGCAAAATGCAGTTTGCCAATATGGTTTCCAGTATCACATCTCTGAAAAATAATAATTGTCCAAATGGATACGTCCAGATCGCTGGATCTATTTTTAGAGAGCATCTGGCAGGAAATAATATTATGGTTTTACTCAATCGTCAGATTAATGTCTATGGAGAGCAGCAAAAATTCATCAAAGAGACTACTTTACCACCAAGCTTTATTCAGATCGAACCAGAGATCTATAGCTACCAGATTCAAGTTACACCAAAACAAGCGATCGTTAGTGCTCGACCTAAATCAAATCAAGACCCGTCAAACTGGACATATTTAGCAATTGCGAAAGAAGATATTAATCAAAAATCTTCATTTATTCAATTATATTGTGAAAGTCCGATTGCTAACATCGCTATACCTAATATTGCAGACACAACTAAATTTTCCAAAGATTGTCCGACTGGATATAAAAAGTACGATCGCTACAATACATTTTAAAAAAACCTAACACCTAAAGCCTAATTAACAATTTTACCGTAATCTAACTTGAGAACTCGATCGGCTAGATGAAAGTAGCGATCGTCGTGACTGATGACTAAAATTGTTTTACCGCGCTGTTTTAGTTCTGGTAATAGTTGTTGATAAAAAACTTCTCGAAAGAACGGATCTTGATCTGCTGCCCATTCATCAAATAAATAAATCGGGCGATCTTCCAGGTATGCTGTTAGTAAAGCTAGACGCTTGCGTTGACCTTGAGAGAGTGCGGTAGTAGAGAGTTTACCATCGCGGACGGATACTTTATGACTGAGTTCAAGCCTGTCGAGATAAGTTTGGGCTTGCACGTCTAGATTGTTCGATTGCAATCCTACCATCCGATCGAACAAATAAAAATCGGCAAATACCGTTGAAAATAACTGCCGATAAAGTTCGCGATTGCGATCGTCTACTACTTTACCATCGAGTAACATTTCGCCCTCATCGGGCACATATAAACCCGTTAATAGCTTGGCTAATGTCGATTTACCACTGCCATTACCGCCGACGATAAAGATCAGTTCGCCAGCATCTATTTTTAGATCGATCGGCCCTAATGTAAAGGTATTTTCCTCACCTGCAAGCTGATAGTTATGAGTAGCTTGCCTAATCTCAATCTGCTTAAATTCACGAGCATCGGTATCGGTACGCGCTAACGTTTCCGCACGACTTACTAACGATAACCCCAACGCATCGATCTTTTTCAGTGCGACACCTGCTTGACTGAGGTTAGGGAGAATTGCTAAAGTATTTCCGATCGGTCGCATCAGATAAGAAATAGTCAGCACGTAACCAGACAAAAGCTCGGCAGAAACCGTTTGGACTTGGGGTAAACCATATACTAATAACCCTAATAGTAAAAAGAATGATAACTCACCCACCCCAGTCGATAACGCGATCGCCCGTTGAGAGCCGATGCGATAAGTTCGTAACTTATCAGCAGTGATTTGCAAATCTGCTTCTAAAAAATCTTCCCGCCGCTGGGTATGTAATTTAAGTTCTTTAATCCCATTCGTAATCGCCTGAAAATGCTTCATCAAGGCATCATTTTCTTCTCGCGCTTCAGTAAATAGCCGCACCGCTTGGTTAATTAGCACTTGCACCAGACTAATCGATAGTCCCATAAATATCAGCGTCCCCAACAATACCCAAATCGATAACCAGCCTAAATAAGCTAACGATGCAATCACAATTGCGGCATTAACACACAGCGTCGGGATGCTAAATACACCGCTAGAAATTGATTGAATATCTTCTGTTAACGTAGTTAGTAAGCGATTTGCACCCAATTCTTCCAGATGTCGGAGGGGGGAAGCTAAAATCCAACCACTAATTCGCAATCGGAGTTTATAGATGGCATCTTGCGCCAAATGAGCCAGCAAAAGCTGAGAAACGATGTTTGTAATCAAAGCGACGCTAACCAGCCCTACAAAGCCCCACAACAGCTCCTGTGGGGCTTGTGGTTGTGCTATTGTAATCTGGCTAATCGATCGATTGATAATCGCGATCGCCGCAGCACTACCAATGCCGCTAATCGCTCCGGTAATGGCAGCAACTACGACACTCAGCCAAGCTGCTTTGAGCAGAAACTCAATCAAATTCATAGGGAGATGGGAGAAGGGGAGTAAGGAGTTGGGAGTTGGGAGATGGGAGCGGGGAGCGGGGAGTGAGAGAAGTAAGTACGATTTATATGTTAACGAGATTTAGGGTGGGGATAATTAATGAATTATGCCGTTGCTGATTTGAGGGATGATGTTCGATCTTTGCCAGCCAAATGATTTCTCTTATCTCCCATCTCCCATCTCCCATCGCAAACAACCCCCAGCAGTGTTGCTGGGGGTTGCTAAAGCCATAAAATCGATCGACAGTCGATCGCGATTAAGACATTTCTTGAATGATGTAATCGAAATAAGGAGCTGCGGCGGCGGCATCTTCTTCACTCAGGCGGCTTAAAGCTGCTGTTTTGAGTGCGACGATCGAATCAGCCATGCCTGCAACTGGTACGCCAAGGGAGTTGTACATATCCCGCACGCCAATCAAGCCAATCTTTTCGATCGGATCTTTATCGCCAGCAAGTACTCCATAAGTCACTAACCGCAGGTACCAACCGTAGTCTCTGATACACTGAGTGCGTTGTTTTTGTCCGTAAGCATTACCACCAGGCGCGATATAGTCGGGGTGCTGCTTCCATAACTCTTTACTAGCTTGCTCGACAATCTTCTTCTCGCTCTCTGCCAAAGTGGTGACAATCCGAATCCGCTGTTCGCCAGTTTGCAAAAATGATTGAATATTTTGGAGTTCTCCACTACTAGGGTAGCGAAGAGCATCATCGGCTTTTAGAATAACTTGACTAACTACACTCATATTAATGGCAATCTATTTTCGGATATTCTCTATTAGAGTAGTTTAGCTATTCTCGGTGTCACAAGTGAAGAGATCTTATCGATCGATCTGGGATCTTTGGAAAATCTTTACAATTTGGGGGAGATGGGAGATGGGAGATGGGAGATGGGAGTTGGGAGTTGGGAGTTGGGAGACTGGGAGACTGGGAGATTACCCTTTTCCCTAAAACCCAAAACCTAAAACCCAAAACCTAAAGCCTAAAACCTAATCAGCAACCTAAGCTATCGCGTGTCGAGACTCCGGTAACTGGATTGACACCATCGGCACGTTCGCATAATAGTTTAGCTTGCGATCGATCGATCAGGGCATCGGTAAAATCAGCTCCGGTAATTTTGGCACCATAAAACCGCGATCGGGTGAGGGTGGCTTCGGTTAAAATGGCGTTAGTCAGATCGGCTTCATCAAAAGTTGCTCGATCGGCTAAGGCTCCAGTTAAATTCGCACCAGAGAGATTTGTCTTGAGCATGACTCCCATCGTCAACATGGCGTTGGTAAGATTCGCGCCACTAAAATTTACCCCGCGCATTTCCGAAGATACAAACACGCTATTAGTCAGATCTTGTCCAGAAAAGTCCCGATCGGTAACATCGATCCGACTATAATTGGTCTGAGCAGCGAGGGTGAAATCACCAACGCCCATAGACAACCAGATCGAAGCAACAATTAGCAGCCGAGCCAACCATCGAACGCAGAATTTAGATACAGATACAGACATAAATAAGTAGTCTTTGCGAATGTAGAGATTATTTAAAAGATATTAATACCAGTCCCTAGTCTAACCTTTTCGCTAGCCCCTATCCCCCAGATGATTATTGAATCGATCGAGATCGAAATGGACATTACTGCCGCTCTAGGGGCATTGGATTTAGAAATCGAAGCAAAACTCCAAAACTGGGGCGAACCCCTGCGGTGGGCGATTACAACAGTCGATCGCGAGACAAATATCGCCCAGATCGAGGCAATTGTGATTAGGGAATAGGGGATAGGGGATAGGGAAGATAGTAGATTATTAGCCCTAAGGGCTTGTAAGGAAACAACTTTATGTTTTGAGACTGAAAGCTTTTCTTTGTTGGGAAACTACCGATCGAAACCATGAGCTTATTTTCTTACGGCTCCTAAAACCTAAAACCTAAGTCAAAATTGCCGCTAGAGCTGGTTTGAGAGTGGGATACTGAAATTCAAAGCCTTGAGCTAGAGGATGCGTGGGGACTACTTGCTGTCCTTGTAATACGACGATCGCGCCTTCGCCTAACAGAGCTTCGAGGGCAAAATTCGGGACGGGGAGCCAAGAGGGACGATTCATTACCGTACCGAGCGTGGTGGCAAAATCAGCCATCGTTACGGGATTAGGTGCGGTGGCATTGTAAACACCTTGCATTTGCGAATCTTCGATCGCGGCAATTATCATTTTTACCAGATCGTCGCGGTGAATCCAGGAAAACCACTGCTTGCCACTACCGATCGGGCCGCCGACAAAGGCACTAAAAGGTGCTAGCATTTTACCCAACGCGCCACCATTTTCGCCTAAAACGATGCCCAAGCGGAAAATTACTAAGCGCGTACCGCTAGCGGTGACGGCTTGTGCGGCGGTTTCCCATTTCGTGCAGACTTCAGCTAGAAAATCATTACCAGCCGGACTGGTTTCGGTAAATTTATCAGTCTCGCTGGTGCCATAGTAGCCGATCGCGGAGGCATTAATTAAGACTTGGGGTTTGACGCTGGCTGTGTTAATTGCTTCGACAATTTTTTGAGTACCGATTTGGCGACTTTCGAGAATAGTCTGTTTTTGTGCTGGTGTCCAACGTTTTTCGGCAATCGGTTCTCCTGCTAAATTAATCACAGCATTGCAACCAGAAATCGACTGTTGCCACTCGCCAGATCTGAGCGGATTGTAGCCGACTACCTGCGCTTGGGGAAAGCGGTTGTTAGCCTGTTGGGGATTCCGAGTCAGAATCAGGATTTCGTGTCCCTGTGTTTGGAGTCGTTCGACTAACCGACTGCCGACAAATCCAGTAGCTCCCGCGATCGCAATCTTCATACCGTACTTACATTAATACTTATTCCTCCTCGATTTTCGCACTTATACCCGATCTTTTCTACATTCGACAAGCAGTGATGCCATTGCGTTGGGATGCGGCAAATCCTCTCAAGACGGCTTCAGCACGTTGTTCGGGGGTGCCGTGGTGTTGACGGTTATTAAATTCATAATCGCCCACTTGATAGGCAATCTGGGCGATTTCTTCGATATCTTGGCGATCGAATGTCACATTCGGCATCGCCCCCATATAAAAGCCCGATAAACAATCAGCCTGGAGTTCGATTTTAGTAATATTTTGCGGTCTAAATCCACCAACTGTCTGAGCGGCATGAGCGTATTCATGCGCGAGGATATATGCCAAGGCGGCATCCCCATATTTGTAAGCCATCCGGATATGTTGGGTGGTGATGTAGATTGTATTGTTGCGAGTACAATACAAACTGCCGCCAATGCGTCCGCACGGACTGGATGTGCCGTTGGCTACATTCCATCTCACTCTAGGATTTGCGCGAGTAGTGTCTACTTGACGCAATCCTTCATATACGGCTTTTAATACGACTTCTGGCCCTAGTTCGCTTGCCTGAAGTGGGACACTACTGGCAAGTGTAGTTGCTAGAGCGATACTAATCCGAGTGATAAATTTCCCCAGGTTCATATGGGTAGAGGGTAGGAGTGACTGGGGTGTGTGGGTGTGGACGAGTAAGAAGTAAGGAGTGCAACTACCTAAAACCTAAAGCCTGCTCCTCAGAATGAATTCGGCGATCGCTAAATCCACTGGAGTGGTAATTTTGAGGTTAGTTTCTTCGCCGGGAACGATGGTGACGGGTAAATTGCATTTTTCAAATAATGCAGCGTCATCAGTCACTTCCCAGCCGAGGGCGCGTCCTTTGTCGTGACAAGCTTTGAGGAGTGCGACTTCAAAACCTTGGGGGGTTTGAGCAGCCCACAAATTTGCCCGATCGGGTGTGTCGATGACTATCCCCGTGTTATCTACAACCTTAATTGTATCTTTTACGGAAATTGCCGCAATTAATCCCGGACAGGTGGCAAGGATGGCGGTACAGCGATCGAATAATTCTGGTGTTGCCAAACATCTGGCTCCATCGTGAATCAATACGCGCTCTGCGCTGTCTGGTAGCCCTTGAAGACCGTTATAAACGGATTCTTGGCGGGTTGTACCACCCTGGATGAATTGGACTGGTTTAGACAGCGATATGTTGCCGAGAATGGCATCGAGATCCGATCGATCTTCTGGTTGTCCGATAATACCGATCCAAGTTATCGATCGCGCAGTTTCGGCAGCCATCAGCGTCCAAGCTAATAAAGGCTTGCCCAGTAAGGAGATTAGGAGTTTATTGCGATCGCTGCCCATTCGTTTTCCCATTCCAGCAGCCGGAATTAATAGGTGCATAAATTAGTCCATGCTTTTTTGAGTGTGGGGGGTGTGGGAAGTGTGGGGGTATATGTATCTTTAAAATCAAAACTCCCATCTCCCATCTCCGTTGGCGTAGCCGCCCTGAAGGGGCTACTCCCATCTCCACAAGAACGTAACTAGCAACTTGGATTACGATCCGATCGATCGTTAATTCTTGTTTTTAATAAATACGGTATTGGGAAATCCCGAAGTCGATTGCGGTTGGGGATTAGCGGTAGAGATTGGTTTAGGTGTGGGTACGGAAGTTTGAAAATATTCGGCGGCAATTGCGGACATCTGACGAATTAATTCGGGTGCCGCAGGGTCATTATAAGGGCGTTTGACGAGGACTGTGGCTAAATATTTTTTACCTGTTGGTAATTCGATCGTGCCGACATCGGCAACGAGCGCACCAATATCGCCAGATGTGTGGGCAATTTTTGTACCTGGTGCCAACCCACTAGGGAGCATGGTGTTGAAAGTCGTATTGCTCATCATCCTTAAAATTCGGCTTCGCGAAGCATTCGAGATAATTTTACCGCGCTGGATTGACATCATCGATCGCGTGAGTTCTCGCGCGGTAGTCACATTCTTGCCTTCGAGATCTGGTAGCGGACGTTCGATCGTGGTAACTTTAAGCCCCCAATTGCGGAAGCGTTGATTGAGGGCAAATTTACCACCTAAGCGATCGATTAATAAATTTGTGGCGGTATTATCGTTGATGGTTACCATCTTAGTCGCCGCTACTAAAATACTGACTTGAGTGCCAATTTTTTGGTCTTTCAAATCCCCCGCGCCGCTGGCGATCGCACTTTTACCGATCGTCAATTTTTCTTCTAGGCGAATTTTCTGGGTATCGACATCTTGAAATAGGGCAATCAGGATCGGTAATTTAATCGTACTCGCTGCTGGGAGTGTGCGATCGGCTCCCCATTCGCTATATTCTCCACGATCGAGATCGATGAATAAATAGCTGGCATCGAGGAGTTTATTATGTTTAGTATTAGCAATCTGGAGCCGATTGTGCAGTTTCAGGCTGGCTGTCTGCGGAGCGAGCAGCGCGATTTGTGGTTGTGGCGGTTGCTGTGGTTGTGGTGGTTCGATCCTCGTGGCAATTGGCGATTTGGGCGGATTGACGATCGAAATTGTCGTTCCCGCGATCGTACTGATACCCAGGCCGCAGATAATTAATCTGACTAATTGAATCGATCCGTGTCGGTATCGATCGATCCGGTAACGTCGCTGTTGGCGCGATGTTTTGCTGTGGCGCGACTTTGGTTGGGATCTTTTTTGGGCACTACTATTAGAAGCCATAATTTATTTATCCACTATTACTTCCCCAACTCCCGCGATCGATTTGCTGCGGCAATTACAGCTTCAATTAGTGCAGATCGAAAACCCGATCGCTCTAACTCCCTCACCCCAGCAATTGTCGTCCCACCCGGACTGGTGACGCGATCTTTTAACTGAGCGGGGTGGAGCGGTGACTCTTTTAAGAGTCCAGCGGTACCGAGAACGGTCTGCAAGGCGAGTCGTTCGGCAATTTGACGGGGAAGACCTGCGGCAACTCCGCCGTCGGCTAGGGCCTCGATCGCGATGGCAACATAGGCAGGCCCCGAACCAGATAATCCGGTGACGGCATCCATCAACGATTCGGGCACGTCAACAACTTCCCCAACGGCTTGAAAAATCTGGGTAGCTAGCTCCAACTGCTCCGAGCTGACGCAATTGCCAGCAACCAGCGCGGTGATGCCCATACCGACAGTGGCTGGTGTATTGGGCATGGCACGGACTACAGCTCGATCGGGAAATCCCCGTTCGAGTTGAGCGATACTTACGCCAGCCAGGATGGAAATGACTAAAGCAGCAGCAGGTTGAGCTAATTTGGCAACAACTGACTCAAAAACTTGCGGTTTGATTGCTAGCAATAATACCGGAGCCATCGCTGCCAAATTATTGTCATCGGTTACTTGCACTCCATACAATTGCTGGAGTACTTCTCGTTGCAAGAGGGTTGGTTCGCTAATGAGGATCTCGCTACTTTTGTAAGTACCTCGATCGATTAAGCGGGAGACGATGGCTCCACCCATCACCCCGCCGCCGATGACACCTAGTTTAACGGACATAAAATTACTACTTTCAGTTATTGAAACGTTCAGTCCCGATCGCAGTTGCCCGATGCTGAGTTGCTAATTTATTGTGCTACCGAAATCGGTTCGTTACCCCAAGGAGATGTCGTTGGAGTGGTGCGATTGCTCCGAGCGGTGGGATTTACAGGCGATTGTCGTTCGGTGGTATCTTGACCCACATTAGCAGGACTACTAACTTGAACGCAATTTGGCGTAAACAGGAATATATTATCGCCAATTCGTTCGTAGTGTCCATCGATGGCATAAGTACCGCCAGCAACAAAATCTACCGATCTTTGAGCTTCTTCTTGACGGATCAAGGTCATATTGAGAATCACCGACTTTCTATGCCGGAGCGCGTCAATTACTTGCGGCATTTCTTCAAAAGAACGGGGTTCGATTAAAATCATTTCGGATACGCCATGCATGATTCCAGGCATTCCCACCACATTGTTAATTTTGGTGGCTCCGCGTGTCTCACCAGTCGTCCGTCGGAATCCACGCGCTTCTGGCTCGGCTGGCTGTGGCATTTGTGGTTCGGGCTGCGGATACTCGGTTCGATATGCGTCGTTGTCTGTCTCGTCGTAATCGCTGTATTCCTCTTCGTTGAGACCCATGAAATCTTTGAATTTATTAATCACGTTCACTTTAAACTACTCCTGCGCCCTGTGGTTGTGGTATTGATGCTTTTTTGACTGTGTGTTTCTCGACTTGTGCCCGAAAGGTAAGCTTAGAGCTGTGAGCTTAGCAACCGTTGGCATAACCGCTTGACTTGACGGAGCGTTCCCCACCACAAACAGCATCGGTTGTTATCTAAGCAATATTACTTAAATTTTGAATACAAGTGTATAATTACTTTCTTTAGTAGATAAAATTGTAATAATACACTACTGGTACCAGTATATCGAGCATAATATCATATAATCGAAAATTATTAAGAAAGTTTTGAAGGACTAAATTTCTTGGTATTTCTGTGAATTCAGCGGTCTACTCAGCAATTATGCTTAGGAGTTCGGAGATGGGAGCGGGGAGTTGGGAAATGCAAACATCACCACGGTGATAAGCTGTTCTCCTACTCCTTACTCCGATCTCCAAACTCCTTACTCCGATCTCCGATCTCCGAACAGGATGCTACCAAGCCTAATTATGGTCGATCCGGCGGTAATAGCCGATCGATAATCCCCAGACATCCCGATCGATAGCTCTGGTAGATCGAGCCGCGATCCTGACTGCTGGCGGATCTGGATTGATAGATCGCGCGCACTCTCGAACAAAGCTTGAGTTTGAGCGGGGGTTAAACCCAGCGGTGGAATTGCCATCAATCCAGCGATATGGAGATGTTGACACTCACAGATTTGGGGCAAGTCAGCCAGGAGATCGGGAATCGTCCAGCCATATTTATCGGGATCGGGTAAGATTTTGACTTGCAGACAGATCTGGACTTTTTTGTCTAGTTCGGCACAGACGCGATCGATTTGTTGAAGTAGCTTGAGACTATCGATCGAATGAATCCAGTCAAAAATCTGGACGGCTTTACGGACTTTATTCCCCTGGAGATGTCCGATCAGATGCCAACAGAGATCGGGTAAGTCGGCTAATTCTTGCTGTTTGGCTTGTGCTTCTTGAATCCGACTCTCCCCAAAATCCCGAATTCCTACTGCATAGGCTTCTCGCATCAAGGCTACAGGTACTTGCTTGCTTACCGCCATTAATTTGACTGAAGCAGGCAAATCTCGGCGAATCGTCTCGATATTATGCGCGATCGTCATGCTCTCATCCACTTATTGCTAACCAGGGAAATTTTGTTGCATCATCGCTTGCAACTGTTGATATTCTAAAACTTGACCGTTGCGTCTGAGTAAGCGAATCCGTGTATCGATCGTCAGCCGCGCATCAGCACGAGTCACAGGTTGGAAAGATATGCCGTTAGCACTATTGCTGACTAGAAAAAAAACTCGCTGTGCGTAGAGTGTCGTAAATAGTTCTTGGTTTTCCTCAACGATACAGATGCGATAGAGCAAGCCAAAGGTAGGGTGGTTGAGGTAGTTTTCGGAAGTCATTGATTAGGTGTTAGGTGTTAGGTGTTAGGCTTTAGGTATGAGGTGTGAGGTATTAGTTGTTAGGGAGTAGGTCAATTTTCATACATGTTGTGGATCGAATCGGATGCGATCGATATTTATACTGCCTCACCTGTTAAAATTCTAAGCTCTATATGCCTAAAACCCAAAGCCTAAAGCCTAATACCCAAAACCTAAAGCCTAACACCTAACTTATAATACCTAAAGCCTCGATCTGAGCGGCAGCTTTTTGGAGAGATTCGCGCCACTCCTGGTAGGGATGACTATCGGCGACAATCCCCGCACCCACTTGTCCCCATACGGTGCCTTCATGATACAGTAATGTCCGAATCAAAATATTGAGATCGAGATTGCCACGCTTGTCTAGATAACCACAGGAACCATAAAAGAGATTGCGCGGGAGCGGTTCGAGTGCGGCGATAATTTCCATGCAGCGGACTTTCGGACATCCCGTAATCGTACCGCCGGGAAACATGGCACTAATGAGATCGATCGAATCAAACTGAGGATCGAGTTCTCCCGTGACATTGCTAACTAGATGCATGACATGACTATACCGCTCGATCGAGAGTAATTCATCGACATTAACGCTACCCCACCGACAGACGCGCCCCAGATCGTTACGTTCGAGATCGACTAACATGATATGCTCGGCAATTTCTTTGGTATTGGTTGCTAATTCTGTCGCTAATAACTCGTCAATGGCTTGACTTTGACCGCGTTTTCTGGTTCCAGCGATCGGGCGAGTGGTGGCTTGCTGCTGTTGGTATTTTACCAATCTTTCTGGCGAACAGCTAATCATCGATCCCCACGGCGTTTGCCAATAACTGGCAAATGGAGACGGGTTGATTTGTTGCAGTCGTTGATAGATTTGCCAACTATCGAGATCGGTATGGGTGCTAAATCGGAGCGATAAATTAGCTTGAAAGATATCTCCAGCTTGAATGTGTTTTTGGGCTTGGAGGATGGCTTGTTGATAAGTATCTGCGGATGTGAAAAAGTGCAGATCTGGGAGGTTTGTTAAATCTACAGGAATTGCTGATGGTGCGATCTCGACTTTTGGGGACTCGATCTCATCCACTGACTCTAATTTGAGGGCGAGATTAGCTAATTCTAATGCTGTCGGGGCAGATAGATATAGTATTTGTTCCCAATGGTCTAAAACCGCAAAGGCATGAGGCGCATACCAATATGCGATCGGAAATGGCAATGGATCGGTACGTCGATCTGGCAATCGTTCGATTTCCCAGGCGAGTTCGTATCCCAGCCACCCCAACCAGCCGCCAGTAAAAGGTAAGTGTGCTGGTAAATCTGTTGGTGTTTGACTGGCTCCCGTCGCTAATAACCCCCGCAAACAGTCTAAAATTTGCCCGACTCCTGGCGTAAACATCTGGGGCTGGTTATCGATCGACTGCGGCAATCCTGCACAAATTGAGTACCTTGTCAAGTCAGAACGAGTGGAATTCACCGGACTTTCTAATAAGGTCGCAATCGGCTCGTGTCTGAATAATCGATCGAATATCTCAGAGCCAGTTCGATTCTGGAGGGGCAGGGTGGCGTGCAAGGGTGGAGTAAGGAGTAAGGAGTAAGAAGTAAGGAAAATCCCCTCCAGGGAGCGGCGGTTTTATTCTGGGGTTCCCCCAGAATAAAAAAACCGACAAGACAGGGGTGCCCGTAGGGTGGGGTGGGTAGATCTTCGCTAAAACCTATTCCCTATCCCCTATTCCCTAATTCAAACAATTTGACCGCCGATGATAAATCTAGCTGTCCAGAAGATACCTAAAACAGCCATTGCGAGAAAGTCAATTTTTCTTAACTTTAATTGATGCCAGTCCACCTTATGAGTATTAGGAGTTGTGAAACCACGCACTTGCATGGCGATGGCGATTTGTTCGGCGCGATTTAAGAGATTTTCTAGCAGCTTTTCTGAGACAGTCAGCCAAACTTTGGCACTATTTTTGAGTCCTAATTTTTGCCAATCGATGCCGCGAGTATAGATAGCTCGGACTAAATTTTGAATCTCTTCTAGTACCAGAGGAATAAATCGCAGCGAGAGGGTGAGCGTGAGGGCGATCTCGGTAACAGGGACATTATAACGGCGCAGCGGTGCCATTAAATTATCCAAACCCGTCGTTACTTCTTCAGGAGAGGTGGTGAGTAGATAGACAGTCGTGCTGTAAACCGAAGTAAAAATCAGACTGCTAGCGTAGATCGCATTATCGATCGATTTTCTGGTAATTTTAAGCTGGAGCACGCCTGTATCGAGCTTGAATAATACATATTGATAAGGCTGGGCGATTTCCATCCCTGGCTCTGGCGGCGAGCGGAGCTGGTGCGTGGCATTGATGCTATCTGGTGCGAAAATCCCTACCAGAAAAATTGCGCCGCCGAATAGTAATAGCCAACCCATCTGCTGTTTGAGCGCGCGCCAGGGAATCCCCGCGAGGATGCTGATAATGACGAGTAGTGCGACTAAACTTAGTTTCCACATCGCGCTAGCCAGAATCGGAGCCAGCAAAAAGCTCAACAACCAACCGAGTTTGACTCTAGGATCGAGCCGATGCAGCCACGTAATCGGCTGTTCTAAATATAATCCAATGGGTAAAGAGCGGAGTAGATCCATCTACAGTGGGGATTTGGGGGTTGGGATGGAGTCTCAACTCCATGTACACTGCCTAATATAGCCTTAATTGCTACCAAAATGTTAGATCTTTAAAAATGCGATCGGATCGATTTTGGAGTTTGTTAGTAATTTTATTGTCTAGAAGTTTAGATCGGGTAGTCTGGAAATCGCATCAGGTTTGAATGGCAAATTTTGAGGGATGAATGCCATGATTAACCCAGACGATCGCATCTTCAGCTTTAATTACGTCTGGTGGTACGAGGAGGATGTGAATATGTGCGGTAGAGGGACAAGTCATCTTGAGCAACATCATCGGTTCTCTACCGACTTCTCGCCAACCTTGGTAGATAATTTGGATGTTATCGATTTTTAATAGTGTATATTCGTTCCAAGAGTCGATCTCGATCGCGCCTAGTTTGTCACATATTTTTTCATAACCCAATCGATCGATTAATCTGCGCCTAATTTCGACATTGTGCTCATCTAATAACCATTCGGCTTTCCATTCACTAAACCCCGTCCAATATCTACGGGGTATATTAGTTCCAAATAACATTAATGTTGTTTATTGTCTTGTAATCGGAGATCTTGAAGATTGGTAAGATTGCCAAATGTCTCTGGTAGCTCTGATAGCTGATTTCGATTCAAATTCAACTTCAACTTATTTAATTTGTGGCATCGATCGATCGAATTTGGTAACTTTTGCAGGCAATTATCAGCTAAATCGAGAGCGACTAGCTCGACAAGATTACCGATATTTTCTGGCAAGATGGAGATCTGATTGCGATTTAGCTGAATTTCTTTTAACTTAGTAAGTTTAAAAAGTTGGGGGGTGATATTAACAAACCTATTATTACATGCATGAAAATATTCTAGCTTTTTCAGCCGGGAGATAGTATCTGGTAAAGAGGATAATTGATTGTTACCGACATCCAAAGATTTGAGAGCGAATAATCCGCCAATTGCGGCAGGGATTGTTGTTAAATTATTTCTGTCGATCTTTAATTCATAAATGTTACTAAGCCGATCGATCTCTGCGAGTAGCCCTGTTGATAAACAATTACTTAGGTTCAGTTTAAATGGTGTAAAAATATTAGCTAAATCGGTAAGAATACGATCGACTCCCAATCGATCGATAATAAAACGTCGAATTATATAATTATGCTCATCTAAGAGCCATTCAGATTTCCAGTCACTAATTTTTGTCCAGTAGCGACGGGGGAGTGTCCCGCTTAGAAAAACTACATTTTTTAATTTTTTAAAGTTTGCAGGATCGAGAGATCGATAAGTGGATTATCATTAAGATTAAGTTTAACTAAATTAGTCAAATCGCGGATACTTCTGGGCAACTCTATAATCTGATTTCCAGAAACATCTAGTTCTTTGAGTCTGCTCAATCGACCGATACTTTCTGGTAATGATGTTAATTTATTATTTTTTAAGTTTAATTCGTTTAATTGAGATAGGTTACCAATATTTTCTGGTAAGATAGTTATCTGGTTGTGAGCTAGCGTTAGCTGACTGAGTTTATTTAGATTACCAATACTGCTAGGTATTAATTTCAATTGACAACTATCTACCCGCAGACGGTTTAATTTTACCATTTTGATAATGCTATCTGGCAATTCGCTGAAATTGTTTCTAGCAATAATTAAAATTTGTATTTTTGTTAAACTGCCAATGCTTTCTGGTAACTCTATTAGATAATTTGACTGAAGATATAGCTCGGTCAGTTGATGTAAATTCCCAATTGCATCTGGTAGTGTTTTTAGATTATTTTTGCTTAGATCTAAGTAATTCAGATGAGTTAGATTACAGATCCAGTCTGGTACCTCAGTCAATTTTTGACCGCTGAGATCTAATTTAGTTGCTCGATCTGATGTCATGTGCGATCTTTCCCCTGTAAGGATGTCGCCGGGAGGCGTTGCAATACGGTTCGGTTAAAGCAATTTTTGTTCGAGTTTTAGTCCGCGCAGGCGGACTTTGCATCACCAGCGGCGACTTCAGTCGCTGTCTAACCGAACCGTATTGGGAGGCGTTGGCGTAGCTGCGCCGAGAGGTAATCGCCTGTAAAACGATCGGGGGTACTGTTTACAATGCCCTCGGAGCGATCTAAATTTACCATAGCAATCCTAAATTATTACCATCGATCGATCCTAATCCCCAAGCTGCCTGTGGGGGCATTCCTATTCTAGAGCCGTCAGGAAGTCTTCATCGACATCGTGCGCTTCGTTATCGCCTTCGGCTTTGCGGGTGGCTTGAGCCTCTAGGCGTTCCTGTCGATCGATAGGATCGGTTAATTCCGAGAAACTGCCCACCAGCTAGGTTTTAAGCACAATCTATTTTACAAAAAAATTGTATATATTTAACTGGGTCGATTCAGTTCTCAACCCACCCGACAGATCTACAATCTCTCTTTATCGAATCGTAAGTTATCGATGTTAATCTCGATCGAGCCTGTGGGTAAACTAAATAATATAGGCTACATCTCTAAACGTGATGAAAAAATTTATTCTTGCAGCTACCTCGATCGCTTATATTCTCTCGATTTCGAGTATTTCTGATGCAAAAGTTTCAAAAACAAATAAGAGTGTCGATCTGGCGCAAACTTGCAAAAAGCCAGTTTATGCAAATTCTCAATATGCTCAACTGACAAAGGAACACCCCGATTTAGCCAAAGATCTTAGAGATATTTGTCAATTAATCAATAATTACTATGTATTAAGGCATCAGGGTTTGAAGAAATACGAAGATTCTATCCCTCATCATGATGGCGACGTTACACAGGGAAGTACAGAAGTCAAAAATATAAAGCTAGTTAAGTATGTCCAATTCAACTCAGCGGTGAAATATGCTGATGCTGAGGTTGAATCAATTCAAAGAGACTATGCGTGGAATAATAATTCATGGAAGTTAGCTAAGGCAAGGGCTATAATTTGTCGCTTTTCTTTTACCAAGAGTGATAAGTGGCAACTTGAAAGTGAAGTTCAAGGCGTGGGCACATGTTTCTTTCCAACTGACGAAAAAAAAATACGGGATATCTTGAAGTAGTAGTGGCTTGACAAGGCTAAAAATGTGGGTAAACCGATCGAGATTTCGCTGGTTCTCGATCGGTTTTTAAAAATGAATAGGGGTCGGGCGTGACTATGCGATCGATAATCGATCTGGTGCCTTACCCTACGGGATAACACATCCTAACCCCGATCTGTCACTCTGGGGACAGTAAAATCGTTCGCAATTGCGAAAAGTATTGACCAGAGAGCGATTGCGAACGGTTTTACTGTGAGGTTCCGTTTTTAACCGTGCCATGGCTAAAATGTTAGAAAATAAGCCCTAAAACTCAAGTGATAAGCTAACTTGATGATTTACCAAATTTCAGGCTCTGTCCAGAGTGACAGATCGGGGCTAATTTGATTTATTCGTCTCCAGATTGTTCTGTTACTTCTGGTTTCAGCAGGGGGAACGCGATCGCATCCCGAATACTGGCACAATCGCATAAGAGCATCACCAATCGATCGATTCCAATCCCTAAGCCGCCTGTGGGTGGCATCCCGTGTTCTAGAGCCGTGAGGAAGTCTTCATCGACATCGTGGGCTTCGTTATCGCCTTCGGCTTTGCGGGTGGCTTGCAGCTCTAAGCGTTCCCGTTGATCGATGGGATCGGTTAGCTCTGAGAAACTATTTGCTAATTCGCGTCCGACGGCAAATAGTTCAAACCGCTCGACGATACCGGGTTTCGATCGATGTGGCTTCGCTAATGGGGAGATTTCGACGGGGTAATCGAGAACGAATGTGGGCTGAATTAGGGTAGTTTCGCACTTTTGCTCGAATACTTCGTTTAAGAGTTTTCCTAAGGTTTTCACGTCATCGCAGCCGCCGATGTCAGCATTTTTGACAGCGGCTTGGGCTGTCTCTAAAGTGTCGAAGCTGCTAAAGTCTAAACCTGTGGTTTCTTTGACGATATCGTTCATCGTCACGCGTCGCCAGGGAGCGGCGAGAGTAATCGGCGTACCTTGATAGCTAATTTCCAATGTCCCCAGTACCGACTGAGCGACGGTGGTAATCATCTCTTCGGTGAGCCTCATCATATCCTCGTAGTCAGCATAGGCTTGATATACCTCAATGCTGGTAAATTCGGGATTGTGGCGGGTAGAGACACCCTCGTTACGGAAAATTCGTCCTAATTCAAATACTTTTTCAAAGCCGCCGACAATCAACCGTTTGAGGTGTAGTTCGGTAGCAATCCGCAGGTATAGCGGCATTTCGAGGGTATTGTGATAGGTATTAAACGGACGCGCATCTGCGCCGCCAGCTTCGGATTGTAAAACTGGGGTTTCGATTTCGATAAAGTTGAGGTTTTCGAGATAGCGACGAATTCCGGCGGTAATGAGGGATCGTTTTCTAAAGGTATCTCGTACCTCTGGATTGACGATTAAGTCTACATAGCGTTGGCGGTAGCGTTTGGCGACATCGGTTAAACCATGCCATTTATCAGGGAGTGGGAGCAGAGATTTCGTCAACATCACATACTCGTTGACGAGGATCGATAATTCGCCTTTTTCGGTGCGTTTAATCGTCCCTTTGACACCAATAATATCGCCGACATCGGTTAATTGTTTGAGATGGGTAAAAGCATCAGCAACTGAAGACATCCCATCTTCAATTTGCTGTTTATTCAGATAAAGCTGAATCGTACCCGTTTCATCTTGAATGCTAAAAAATGCTAGTTTGCCCATTACCCGACGTGCGATAATGCGTCCAGCGATCGAGACGGGGATATCTACCTCCTCACCACTAGCTAAATCGGTATACTCTAGCTGTAATGCTGCGGCTTGGTGGGTAGATACCCAGTTGTAAGCGTAGGGATTCATCCCTAATTCGCGGAGTTTGTCGGCTTTAACCAGGCGAGTCGCCCGAATTTCGGCTAATGTCGAATGTGGTTCTGGTTGTTGGGGCGACTGTTGTTTGGACATATATAGAATCGATCTAGGCTGGACTTTATATTCTAAGCCCTATCGATGTGCCCGATCCACTATTCCTTATCCTTTAGCCCCTACTTGTAATGAGCGTAGCCGTTCGCGTTGGCGGAGCCTCTGCCTCAGCAGAAGCGTCTCGAAGAGAAGTATTCCCTATCTCCTAATTAACAATATTGGCTGATATCTTCACCGCATTCATCGGCTAGATAGCACATTGCTTTGAATCGGAGCATAACTACTTCTTCATAGAGCGGGTTGAGTTTGCACATCGGGGGGATGTGTACCAGCGTGCGTCCAAATAAATTAAGATCGCGCTCGAAGGGACATTGAGAGGGAATCAGTTGACAAAGTTTGTGAGCTAATCGGGGATTAGAGATTTTAAGATTGTCCAACCAGTCGCGTAGCGGTTTGAGTAGGTCAAACTTAGGTGAGTGCAGAGCATCGATATTTGCCTGTGGCATTATTCTAGTTGCAAGCATACGAGCAAGCTTTGAGAGATTAGAACCCATAATATGAGATGTATTAGTGGTACCGAGGAGATAACTATTCATGACGCTGCCCTTAAATGGAATGTTCATCTATCTAAAGATTAACTACAACCATTGATGAGCCTTTTCCGGACAGAACGATCGAACTCTACCGTGTGAGCCATTCGCCTCGACCTACCAAATCGATTGGTAGCAAGAGATTTACTGACTGTCTGCATCATGTCTTAGTTTGCACTTAGCAGACAACTGTAAATCTACTGAAATATCATAACGTACTTATTCTCTATCTCAGCGTATTTTCGATCGCATTTTTTTGGTATCTATTAATACATTTTTGTCGGCGAAATTTACCAATTATTAAAAAATTGCGATCCCCTGCTGGTTTTTCTGCAAACTCATACCTTTTGCGTATTTTATTCTCCTTTTGCAGATATTTGTGGCAAGATAAATCTCTCTAATGACATAGCATTTACGGCACGGTTCGCCAACGATCTCCGATCGAATCGGACAAAACTTAAAGTTATACTTGAGCGGGGAGATGGGAGATGGGAGATGGGAGCGGGGAGCGGGGAGCGGGGAGTGCAGATCTCGACTGGTGCGAGCTATGGGAATTGCCATTGCTATCCAGCATCGAAAGCACCAGCCAGATAGTCGAGTAATAATAAACATTCCCCGCTGTCGAGATCTGTCATGCTATGTAGAGGATTGCCAACGTTGGCGCAGCCTCCCGAAACGGGAATCGCGCGCGTTGGTGCTTGATGGCGGACGATCGCCACGTCAAAGCGACAGGGATAGTCGGCTAGGTGTGGGTGTTTGACTAAAAATAGCTGGGCGGTACTGACGATTTTGGCTTGTTTCTGAGGCGTGATGGCAAGCAATCCATCGGCATCTAAGTTCGATCTGTTGCGGGTTTTGACTTCGATAAATAGTAATATATCGCGATCGATCGCAATTAGATCGATTTCGCCTCTTTGCCATCGCCAGCGACGTGCTAAAATTTTGCCCCCACGCTCGCTTATCCACTGTGCGACTACTTCTTCTCCGAGTTTGCCAGTATTCATAGGGAGATGGGAGATGAGAGATGGGAGATGGGATATGGGAGTGGGGTAAAATAAGATAGTTTTAGTACTTGGTTCTGACGTTGAATTATTTGCCTGTATGTACTCAGAATCTAGAAAGTTGGTGTGCTGCTCGTGTCGAGCGGTTGCTGGCTCCGAGTGCGATCGAAGTACGCCATCATCCAGCGTTAAATGTAGCAGCTAAACCCAATACTTGTCCGGTAAAAGTAGAGGGTCTGGCGACATTATTGGTGCGAGATTTACCCAGTTACGCCAATCGACTGATTCAACAACGTCGCAAACGGACAGATCGAGTCTATAGTTCGCTAATTACCGCCAGTGTACCCGAACTCCAACCGATCGCGATCGGCAGTCGCGAATATCCTGCTAATTTTCCGCAGGCTGCACCAACACAGGTATTTATCACCACCTTAGAAACTCAGTATACAGATACTCGATCGACTCAGTTGCAACAATTTCATTGGTTATTTCTCGCGCAAACTCGACAGGGGTGGCGGTTGGCGAATATCTACACCCGTACTGGTGGATTTCCCCTCAAAAATAACCCGATCTCGCCTCCAGTCGAAAGTAGTAAAACGATCGTCGGCGAAGCTGTTAGTGTCTGGTTGAATGACTGTTATATCGGTAAGATCCGGAGTTAAATAGCCAGAGCCAAATAGCAAAATGTCAAATTTTAAATACACATAAAAATTAAACATAGAGGAGAAGGCTAACTCCACTCTATGTTTTAGATTGTTTATTTAACTATTAAAATTGAGATCGTAATTATTTAATTTAACAGATTTGCACCGATCGCTGCCAAACTGTCAAATAATTTAAGACACCGACATTGCTACCAGCATCAAGCCACCAACTAGTACTACGCCAGTAATTCCGATCGCGAGATAATCGCGAGTTAAATTAGTGCTGTTAGATTCTACTACGTACATTTTCGGCTCGGTCGGAAAATTATTTACTCTCGTATCCCCGTCATTGTTAATATAGGGCATAAAACTTACTTATTTATTTGAAAAAAGTTATTAAACTTTATTCATCTTATTACTAAGAGTCGAGAG
>NZ_JANPLS010000042.1:0-7122 GCF_031422475.1 Chamaesiphon sp. VAR_48_metabat_403 | reverse complement strand
CAGCGGCTCGACTCCAGCAGGGAGTGGATTACCAGGCGTAGATAGGGGATGACCGCCGCCGAGGATGACAGTAGGCTGATAGATGCGGAGTTCCTGCTGAAGAATGTTATCTAGAGCGGGATAGTCTTCGTCGTACTTATTCCGGCGATTGACGTTAGCTGCTGCTGCTGCGGGAGTAGCGTGATCGATCGGCACGGAAGTCACCAAACCAGTCGATTTACCCTGCGCTGCGGCTTTAGCTAAAGCACCTTCTAAGTTATCTTCAAAGATATCAACACCGATCGCGTTGTTGTAGCTCTTAACGCCAGTGTAGAGAGTGGTCGCGGTATTTGCTGAGTCAGGATAGCTGAGTTTGATGTATTCTTTATCGGTACCAGCAGTCCAAGGATTGATACCACCTTTGGTGGGATCGTAACCAACTAAGTTACCAACTACGCCATCGCTAACTTTTGCACCACCGGAAGCAGTGGTACCAGGGTTAAAAGCTGGATTGAATACAAAACCAGCCGTTGTGGGGTTGGCACCTGTCGCCGCAGTAGTGGGGCCAGTTACTGCTGCTTGTCCAGTGTTATAAACACCATTAGCATCGGGAATTGTCGTTCCGTAGGTAGTTGCTAATGTATAACCCGTCAGGGTCTGCATGTTTAGACCAGTACCTTTGCCAGCGGTATAAAAATCAGCAAGGCTAGTACCAGTTTTACCTTCTTGAATCTGCTTGTAGACGGCTGCGGCGCGGGTCATTTCCCAGCCCATACCGTCGCCAATCATGATAATTGTATTCTTAGCCATGCGATTTCACTTTCCTGTGTATTTATTTAGGTCAGATTGACTCGGTTCTGAGAATAACGAACTTGAAAAAATAACGATGACAATTAGTAGCGAGTTAAGCAGATCGAATGACACGTCGATGTCTTGCTAGCGAAAATTTATTTAGTTAGACCGATCTTTGTCATTACTCGATCTACACTATTATTTTTAAGAAAATATTATCACCCAAATACAGATTGCCGCGTCAAATAGGGCACACCAAAAGATTAATGTTCGATTAAGGCTAGATTAAAATTAAAAAGAGCGGATTGTAGGCTGAGTGGCTTGTAAAAACTACCGATTTGCCAATTTGGTCGATAACATCGACGAACTAGTTCTTTCCCGCCAGCACAGATAATAGCCAACCGCGATCTACGTTGTTAGGAGCGGTAAATATTGAGACTACGGTATCGATTGTTAAATTTCGATCTGAATGGAATCTAAAAATACGTAGTCAAACGTGACTGTTTTTACAAAAATGGCTCTCCCGTTTATGTGGTGATAAGTGTTGCTTATTGGAATAATTGGAGTGAAACGGAAATTATTTAAATAAGCAAGCTAATAGCTTCTCTTTCATCAGATAAAAATTCTTAAATCCATAGCTTTGGCGAATTATTAACTTAATCCTTGTATTAATCCCTTCAGTAACTCCGCTGGTTGTTCTATGATTAAAGTAATTACAAATTTCATCAATGTGAGAATCTATCGTATCAGCAGTACTTCCAAACATAACCCTGGCAGATATTAACCATTTTTTTATTGTTCTCATCCCACCAGATGCAGTGATGTTACTGTTGTAAGTCATAATTAGTTCTTCTTTTAATTCGTGAGCAATTTTTAAACTAGGAGAAGACTTGAGTAGTAGTTCCAACTTTTCTTTATCTTCATCGGTCAAATTCACTTGATTGTTCATTAATAAGCACCGATTTTTCAAGCCTGTTAGCTTGAGTGCTAGTCGAATTTTATTTAAAGCTTTATTGAGTAATTTCTGGACATGGAACCTATCGACAACTATTTTGGCATTGGGGAAAACTTCTCGAATTACTTTCGGGAAACCGCCCCACATATCAACACAAACTTCCTCTACACCTTCTCTCATTGCTAACGGCTGCTGCTTCAAGATAGCAATAATATCGTCACTTTTATGAGAATCGATAACTTCCAGCAAAGAGCTTTTGTCTAGATCTGTTAAAATTGTAGCAAAATTTCCTTGCCCCTTTTTTCTGGCGAATTCATCTAAACTTAATCGTTTAGGTAGCCCCCAGTCTTTTTTTTTGACTGAGCAACTTTGTGAAAAATATCTTGGATAGCATCTTCACTCATTCTTTCATTCTCACTTACTTGCTTAACCGTCAATTCTCTCACCTTCTCATATATGTACTCTTGGTATCTGTTTGTTTGTCTCTGCTTTTTGTTCAACCAAGACAAAGGTTCCGTCGGTGATGTTTGACAATTAGGACAATAAAACTGGCGACGGGGCACTTTTAGATATACTAACTGACCGAACACCGATAAATATCTGACCAAAATTGGACGAGTTTGATGTGTCTTGCAGATATATTCATTACAGTTAGGGCAATTAATTCCATCATTGATTAACTGTAACTTGAGAATGACAGCATCTAACGTATTTGAATAGCTGTCTACAACCACATTAGGCAGATTTAGCAAAGTATCTAGGTGAAAATCCATATCTGGAAATAGGATAAAATTCCGCTATCGCTACATTTTACCCTATTTTCCCCATATTAGCGGGAGAGCCGACAATCTTACTTTATTCGACTCGACCATAGTTTAGTTTTAAAATCCGATCGGCAAGATGAAAATAACGATCGTCATGAGTGATGACGATTACTAATTTCCCCCGTTCTTTTAACTGCATTAACATCCGCGCATAAAAGATTTCACGGAAAGTCGGGTCTTGGTCTGATGCCCATTCATCGAATAAATAAATCGGTCTATCTTCCAAGAAAGCTGTTAATAATGCCAGTCGTTTTCGTTGTCCTTGGGATAGATCGATCGTCGATAAAACGCCATTATTAACACTAACCTTCCGATCGAGCTGAAATTCTTTTAGATATCCATTAATTTCGGGATCGAGCTGCCGATTTTCGAGTCCTAAATACCGATCGAATAAATAAACATCGGCAAAAGTCGTCGCAAAATGTTGTCGATACCATTCGATATTTGTTTCATTAACTGGCAATCCATCGAGTAAAATTTCACCCGATTGGGGTGCGTATAAACCCGTCATTAATTTAGCGAGCGTCGATTTACCACTGCCGTTACTACCAACGATAAAAATTAATTCCCCCGATCGCATTGTCAGATCGATCGGCCCTAATCTAAATCCTGCTTCTAGATTAGCATCGGGTGGCAAGCCGCGATCGGGATGCGGTGGATGGGGGTGCTGGTGGGGATGTGGATGTGAATGAGGGTGTGGTGGGGGTCTGCGTCCGTCGGGGTGGGGGTGCGGTGGCGGAAAGGGATGTTTGTGACCTTCGGCAGATGGTGGGGCACCTTCTGGGCGATTGTGCGGGGGATGTGATGGCGGGTGGGGAAAGTCTGCCTCTAGAGCGTTTGGATGTGGGGGGAAATCGTCGGCACGATAGCGATAGCTGACACCGCGTAGTTGGAGCTGGCAATTGGTATGAGTTGCGGCAGGAATTTGCTCTGGTTCTGCCAAATCGATGAGGGATAAATTCATGCGTTCGATTTTTCGCAATGCTACATTACCGCGTACCAATTCGGGGATGCGATTGAGTAAATTTTGCATCGGCAAAGCGATGAATGTACTGATAAGTACATAGCTGGCTAGCGTCGGCAGCGGAAGCTGAATTAATGATGGTAGGGCAAATAAAATAAATCCCAAACAAGCAAACTGAACGGCTTGTCCGAAGCCATTAGTTAAGATAAAACTACCAGCGGCACTGGTATGTTTTTGGCGAAGTTTTGCCGCACTACCTTTGACACTCTGTTCTAAAAAATCCGTTCGTTTCGATCGATTGAGTTTAAGTTCTTTAATCCCGTTAATAATCCCTCGAAAATATTTAAGCAGGGTGTCTTCTTCTTCTCTTGCTTCAAAGAATAATTTCTGGGCTTTATTTAACTTAGTTTGCACGAACCAAATTGTCAGTACGGTAGAGGTAATGGCGATCGCAAAAATCGAACCCGATACCCAAGCTAAATAGAAATAACAACCAATTACCGTCGCAAAATCGATAAAGATATTCGGAATAGCCGAAACCGATCGCGTTAAGGTATTAATATCTTCGGTCAACATGGCAATTAATCGATTTTCTTGCAGTTGCTCTAGATGTTCTAGCGGTGCGGCTAAAATATTTTTACTTAATTGCAGTCTTAATTCATAAATCGCATTTTGCGATAGCACGACCAATAAAAATTGGGCGAGCGTGCTAGTAACTAAAATAAAAGCAGCTAACCCAATAAAATACGCTACAGCATTGGTAATACGTCCCTGGTGAACTTCGCGATTGATAATCGAAATCATCAATGCATTACTACAACCACTAACCAAACCCGCGCTGGAAGCAATTACAATATGTTTCCACGAGATTTGCCAGAGAAATTTAATAAATTCCATGAGATCGGTTAGTAGTTGAAAGTTGACCGAACGATCGAGAAAGGGGAGAGCGGGGAGTGTGGGAAGTGTGGGAAGTGTGGGGAGTAAAAAGACGCTTGCGTCCTCCCCTATTCACTATTCACTATTCCCTATTTAAGATCGGTCAGTGAAAAAGAAACGGCTTTCCCTTTTAAAGTTTCGAGGGTTTTGAGTTGTTCTGGTGTTAACACGGCTTTAGCTTGTTGATTGCTTTCTTTCATTACTGCTTCCATCCGTTTGCGGTTGTCAGTCAAAGTTTTGTCGCGTTTGGCAGCATCCTCTTTGTCAGGAATTTCCCACGCGCCGATCGTTTTAGTCCGCATTTGTCCGACGATATCATTAAGCTGTTTTTTCTGAGCGGCTGTGAGTTTGAGTTCGGTGGCAAAATCATCTTTGGTAATAATTCCAAAATCGAATTTTTGCAATAAAATTTCCTTGGCTCTTTTATCTTGTTCTGGCGTGAGGACTTTACTGACTTTAGCTTGAGAATCTTTAGCCAAGGTTGCTAGACCTTTTTCAATATCATCTGCCAGCTTTTTCTTTTCAGAATCCTGCTTATCTTTAGGTAATGCCTCGATCGTTTTATACTTTTCTTTAATCGCTTTACCTGATGTAGTCACGCTAGCGAGTAAACCCGATTCAATTTCTTTGAGTTTGCCTACTTGATCGTCAGTTAATTTGAGTTCTGACTTAACCTGGGTATTTTGCAACAACTGGATCGGATTACTACCAGAACGTTCCGGTCTAGCCAGATCGGTAGTAGGCGCAGCACCACCAGGGGGATTGCGCGATTCGCTACCGCCACCAGCAGCCGGACTGGTAGTGGTAGTGGTAGTTGTCGTTTCGGTTGTTTTTTTGTTTGGGTCTGTGCAACCAGTCACAATTAGACATCCCAGGCAAATTAGTAACGCAGGGGTAGCAGTAAGACGATTGATAAAAGTTACGCGATTCATATTTTTATGAGGGGGTTCGTGCCAATGTACGAGATCTGAACTATTCTAACTCTAGGCAGTAATTAAGCAAAATAAAATTTAACGAATCGAATCGTTGGCGTAGCCGCGCCGAGAGGTAATCGATCTTAATTTTGGATATTTTGACTGAGGTTACTTCCAAATTGTTGCCAACTGGCGATCTATGCTAACTTATTTTCAGTCGATCGGCGGAGATCGATTGGCGACGATTGGCTCTTATTTGGATACAAATGTCGATAAAGGTGGTGGATATCAATTTAGCGAGATAATATGAATTTATATTATTTTAGGTGCTAGCAGTAGACAATAAAGGCGATTGTTACGATCTCACCAGCTTTAGGTAGACAAGAGACAAGGTGCAAAAGACAAGGAAGGAAATAAATTTTAGGACTCAATTACCTCCGCTAGGCTACGTCAACGGCGTGAAGAAGTTAAAAAAATATGGTTATTGCTAGGACTGTTATCGATACCACTCGCCGAATTGAAATGCATTGGCGGGGAAACATTTTGTCTTTCGATCTGAGCGAGTGCGAACACGATCTCGGTCGCGAACCGTCGCACCCTGCGCCGATTGGCTTATTGGTCCCGATCGACTGGGAATTAGTCAGCCGCCATCAGGCTACGATCCGGCGGGTAGACAACGATTATTATATCTACGATGGTGACGGGAAAACCCCCAGCAGCAATCGGTTATTTATTAACAATCGGTTAATTTCACCCCAAGAAGGCTATCGGCTCCAGTCGAATGAAGAATTGCGGATCGGTCAAAATCCGCAAAATTATGCGACGTTGATTTTTATCGATCCCACTAACGTGCGGATTAAAACCGCGCTTGCCAAAACCGAAATCCCGCTGGCTGTCGGCCAAAAAATTCGGCTCGGACGCAGTGAGGATAATGATTTTGTCTTAGATGTCCCGACGGTTTCGCGCTATCATGCTGCGCTCTCACGGACTGCTACAGGCGACTATCTGCTCGAAAATTTTAGCCCGAATGGGGTATTTGTCGATCGCCAGCAAGTAGATAAAACGGCTCCGATGGCGATCGGGAGTATCTTGCAAATCGGCCCGTATACCTTCGTGCTGCGTGCTGATGCGCTGGCGATCGTCGATCGCGGTGAAAATATCCGGCTCGATGTCGATCGGGTGACTAAAGTCGTCAAGCTCCAGAATCGGCAGCATTTATGTCTGCTCAATGATGTAAATTTGGCGATCGAACCGGGTCAACTGGTCGCGTTGGTTGGGGGGAGCGGTGCGGGTAAATCGACCCTAATGAAGACGCTGCTAGGCATCGAACAGCCGACAGCGGGGATGGTCTATCTCAATGGCGATAACCTGGTAAATAACTTTAATATTTATCGCAATACGATCGGGTACGTCCCCCAAAGCGATATCGTCCATACCAACCTGACTGTTAGGGAAGTTTTATATTATGCCGCCCAGATGCGGCTCCCACCCGATACCGACATCGAAGCGACGATCGTTAAAACCTTGGGGCAAATCGAGCTAGAACAACGCCAGCACAGTTTAGTCAAAAACTTGAGCGGCGGACAACTCAAGCGCGTCAGCATCGGCGTAGAACTCTTAGCAGACCCCAAATTATTCTTCTTAGACGAGCCGACTTCAGGGCTAGATCCGGGCTTGGATAAAAAAATGATGCAGTTGCTCCGCCAACTTGCCGATCGCGGACGGACGATAATTGTGGTGACTCATGCGACTAGTAAT
>NZ_JANPLS010000041.1:0-6315 GCF_031422475.1 Chamaesiphon sp. VAR_48_metabat_403 | reverse complement strand
GCGAAAGTCAGGTATTAGCCTTTAGGAGAAGCTCTAGACGTTTTTTGGATCTGTAGGGGTGGGTTTATGCTAGTCAATTCGGCATTAATTTCCTAGCCTCTATTCTAGCAGCTAGAATTAGCCCGTTAGTTCGATCTCGGTAGAACCAAAACCTGTCCCCAACTCTTGATATAATATGCACCTTCAGGTGGTGCAGTCACCCCGAAACGAGTCCATCGCTGAAACAGGGTGCTAAGGTGCAGATAAATTTATTAGATCGAGTCAGATTGGGAATTGCGGTATTTGCAGCCAAAACAATTACCTCGACAATTCGCACGTTTAAATTAGGTGCGGCGAGCGTACTTCCGGGAACTATTGGCAAACGTCTGCACCCGCAGATTTTAGCCTTACTTTCCCAGCAAATTAAATATGGAACCATCATCGTCGCCGGAACCAATGGTAAAACGACTACTTCCTTACTGCTGCGAGGAATTCTAGAAAAAGACGGTTGGAAAGTCGTCCATAATGAAGCGGGAGCAAATTTAGTCAACGGCTTAATTACAACCCTATTAGAAAATACCAGTCTGACAGGCAAACTCAAAGCAGACTATGGCATTCTCGAAGTCGATGAAAATGTCATTCCGATCGTCATTCCTCAACTCAAGCCTAAATATATTATCGCCCTAAACTTATTTCGAGATCAGCTCGATCGATATGGCGAAGTCGATACGATTACCTATCGCTGGGGTAAAGCAATTGCCGAATTAGATGGCGATACAATTCTCGTTACCAATGGCGACGATCCGGCTTTAGCTTATTTAGGGCAACAATTAGCCAGTGGAGCTAAACCCAAACAAGTTAAATATTTCGGGTTGAGCGAACCAGAATTGTATCTAGATGAAATTCCCCATGCGGTAGACTCTATTTACTGCCCTAGTTGCGGTACTGCACTCGAATACAAGGGTGTCTATCTTTCCCACCAAGGTGATTTCGATTGCCCCAAATGTAGCTTTACAAAAAGTGAGTTGTCGATCGACAGTAAAGAATGGCCGCAAGTCTTAATCGGCGTTTATAATAAGTATAATACCCTCGCTGCCATTACCACAATGGAATCGATCGGCATTAGTAAGCCTATAATTCTCGATACCATTAGCACCTTCCAAGCAGCCTTTGGTCGCTCGGAAGAAGTAATATATAAGGGTAAAAAGGTGCGGATTTTATTAACTAAAAATCCTGCCAGTATGAACGAAACCATCCGCGCAGTCAGTCAAGTAAACCAATCCGGCGGCGGTTCAGTAAGCCTAATGTTACTCAACGATCGTACCCCCGATGGTACCGATGTTTCGTGGATTTGGGATGTCGATACTGAAAAGTTTGTCAACGCTGGCGGCACAATTGTCGTTAGTGGCGATCGAGTTTACGATATGGCTTTGCGATTAGAATACAGCAAAATCGACCCTAATAGCGGTGCTAAAATTATCGTCAAAGAAAATCTCAAAGAAGCGATCGATATCGCGATCGAACTTACCTCAACTACCGAAATTCTGCATATCATTCCCACCTATTCTGCCATGTTAGACGTTCGCGAAATTCTTACGGGTAAAAAGATTCTCTAATCGAAATTAAGATCCGATCGTCGAGCTGATAATTACTATGACAACTAATTTTACAGAAGAAGGTTGGACATTCTTAGATTGGCAAAATATAGTAATATTTAATAGTTGAGATTAAGTACGATCGGGAATGGGGATAAATTTAATGCAATATAAAATATTCTGGGGATTAGCACTAGTTACGATCGTCCTGAGCAATTCTAAAACACTCGCTCAAACACTACCAATATCACCAAATCTAATTCCATTTAGTTCTAGTGAAGGCGAACAGCTTTTAATCGATAGTCAAGCCAGACAGGATTATTTCTTGTTAAGCAATCAATTTGTGACCCAAATAAATCAGGCTTACTGCGGGGTAGCTAGTAGTGTGATGATATTAAACGCCTTAGGATTACCCGCACCAAAACAACCTCAAGATAAAACCGTTCAATTATTTACCCAAGAAAATTTTTTCGATCGCGAGGAGACAAAAAAAGTAATTTCGCCCACGCTAGTTTCTAAGCTGGGAATGACATTAGCACAGTTAGGCGATTTATTAACCACTCATGGCGCGAAAGTTAAGGTTTATTATGGCTCGGATGTAAATCTCGATCGATTTAGATCGCTCTTGCGTCAAAATCTGTCCGAACGTAACAATTTTGCGATCGTCAATTACTTACGCAAAACTATCGGTCAAGAACGCGGCGGTCATATTTCACCGATTGCCGCTTACAATCAACGTACCGATCGCTTTCTCATTTTAGATGTTTCTCGCTATAAATATCCCCCAGTCTGGGTTAAAGCAGCAGATTTATGGCAAGCAATTAAAACAACCGATTCCGAATCCGGTAAAACACGAGGTTTTGTTCTCGTAAGTAAGTAACAAAATTAGGTATTAGGTATTAGGCTTTAGGGAATTGAGATAGAGTTCCAGTTTCCCAGTCTCCCAGTCCCCCTGTCCCCCCGTCCCCCCGTCTTCCAATCATGACTCAAACATTAGAATTAAAAATCGGCTGGCTCTATCCTACCCTGATGAGTACTTATGGCGATCGCGGTAATGTCATCGCCATCCAACAGCGCGCGCAATGGCGGGGAATTAACGTCAAAGTCATCCCTTACGATCGAGAATCCGATCCCGATACGATCCATCAAGTTGATATTATGGCAGGTGGCGGTGCCCAAGATCGCCAGCAAGAAATCGTCATGCGCGACTTAGCTGGTGCCAAAGCCGCAGCCATCAAAGCTAAACTAGATGCAGGCGCACCCGGCGTATTTACCTGCGGCTCTCCTCAATTGCTGGGCAGATTTTACGAGCCAGGATTGGGCGAACGCATCGAAGGCATGAACATCATCGATCTCGAAAGCAAACATCCTGGCATCGACACCCAGCGGTGCATTGGCAACGTGGTATTTGAAATTACTGCTAAAAGACTCGCTGCCGAACTTACCGAGCTACTAGGGGGCAAAAAGCCCATCATCGTCGGGTTTGAAAATCACGGTGGTAGAACCTATCTCGGCCCGAATGCTGAAGCATTGGGTAAAGTAATTAAAGGGTATGGAAATAACGCAACAGATGGCACTGAAGGCGCATTCTATCGTAATGCGATCGCGACTTATTCTCATGGGCCGCTAATTCCCAAAAATCCCTTTATCGCCGACTGGATGATTAAAACCGCACTGCAAAATAAGTATCAAACCGAAATAAATCTCGCCCCATTAGATGATAGTTTAGCCGATCGAGCGCGGGCGGCGATGTTAAAACGATTGGAAATTAATTGTTAATTAAATAACTTACTTCAACACTGAAATCAATCGATCGACGGTATCTTTACGACTGTTATAGCCCATCAAACCTACCCGCCAAACTTTCCTGCTGCGACTAAAATTCAAACTTACTAATGATTGCTACTACAAATCCAACTATTAACATTTTATGTCAACCGACATCAGCCGATTGGCTCGAACAAGCATTAGCAAATATCGATACCATTTTGCTCGATCATTCGCATTGCGAGCGCAAAGCAGCCAGCACGGCAATCAATATGATGTTTCGCTACCCATCCAATCATAAACTAGTGCGGCAATTAACCGCGATCGCCCAGGAAGAATTAGAACATTTCGAGCAAGTTAATCAGATTCTCGAACGACGCGGTATTCCCCTCGCACCGCTCAATGCCCCACCTTATGGAAAAAGACTGATGAGCCAGGTTCGCACTCAAGAACCTTACCGTCTGCTTGATTCTCTGCTCGTTTCAGGATTGATTGAAGCCCGTTCTCACGAGCGATTGGGGTTACTCGGCAGCCATCTTCCCGATCCGCAATTAGCGGCATTTTATCGGGGATTAATGGCATCAGAAGCCCGTCATTTTGGGATTTATTGGTTGCTGGCAGATACTTATATTATCGGCGGAGCCTCAGTACCAGAGCATCGCTCGCTCGTGCAAACTCGCCTGAAGGAACTGGCAATCTTTGAGAGCGATTTACTTGCCAATCTCCATCCCGAACCCAGAGTTCATAGTTAAGAATTCGTTGGGGTAGCATCGGGATAAAAAGTAACAATTGCGTTATCTTCTTTAACGAATACCACCAAATAAGTGTGTCCCGAATCTGCATCGACAACTGGGAAATTAACAACAGATCGCGATCGCGATCGACTTTTAAAAGCTAGTGTTGCTGCTACTAATAATTCTGCTGCATCAGTAACTAAGGCATAACCATTTCGTCGATCGACAATCAATCGATCGCCATATTTTAATAATACTCCCAGCGTATATACCACCCCCGCGATCGTCTCTTCCTGATGGTGATTATCGGGCAATCTTCCTGCCAATCCTAACTCTTGCAATTGGAGATATCGCCCCACGTAATGCATTCCTTTGAGCTTGCCATTGTCGATGGTTCCACAAAAAATATGCTCGAAACCATCGCGTTTAAACCAAATTTCGGTCAGATCGGCAATAAATTCGGCATCGGTAATGCGTCCGGGAAAAATCTCGCCATTTACCGCAGTTTTGATTAATTTTAGTACTTGCGGATAAGCTGTTAATAATGCGCTAAAATCTTCAGCATTAACTCGATCGCCTAAATTACCACAGACTTGTAAAACATCGCAATCGAATTTCGATAATTCCGGCGATAGCGGCGTAATATCGACTGATACCCCATGCGGAAAATGATGTAGTTCGGGATTATCGACCCGATCGAAAAATGGTGCTAAATGTTTTTTGCGAGGGCGAGGTTTTTCCATCGATCTGCTCCATAAAAACAATCGGATTTTCCTAATCTAAAATCGGATTACTTCCACCAGCATAGCCGCTCGATCCAGGTGAGCTTCTGCCGTTGCTGGCGTTGATACCTATGCCACTCTTGCGCGGTTTGGTAGATAAATTCAGTATAACTGGGTGACAAACAGGGCACGGTAGTCAGATCGGCAATGTTGAGCCGATTATGGATGGAGATTGCCAAAGTTTGAATTAATTCTGGTGCATTATGTCCGAAAATTTCCGCCCCTAAAATGCGCCCGTTTGGTGTAACTATAATTTGACAAAAACCGCTATTAATCCCGTTTAAAATTGCTTGGGGTGAGTCTTTTAAATAACTTTGTAAGACGATCCGATCGCGACGATTGCTATTGGTTGCCATGCTGAGTGTCATGCCTACTCTGGCTAACGGCGGATCGGTATATACCGCCCACGGTAAGTTTTGATAGCTATTATAGTCAATTTTGGTTTTGCGCCAAGACAAGGCATTACGGACGGCGATTTTGGCTTCGTATTCAGTCAAGCTTTGACTGTGATAGCCCCCCAAAACATTCCCACAGACACCACCACAAGCATAAATTTGCTGGTGAGAAGTTTGGAGTTTGTTATCGATCGAGATGCCTTTTTCGGTATAGTCTACACCCACGCCGAGGAGATTGAATGATTCCAAGCGCGGCCGATCGGGTAGTGCGATAAAAATCTCATCGACGGCAATCGTTTCATCGCCGAGCGTCACTAGTTTTGCCCGATTTTCCATATCAACATTAGTCACGATCGTTTCTAAATAAATCTCCACCCCATCGGCTTCTAATTGCGCCTGAATCAGATTGGTAAGATCGGGATCTTCATAAGGTAAAATTCGCTCGGTTTCGACGATCAGCGCGACTCGACACCCCAACTTTGCCAGGGTTTGAGCCAATTCTACCCCCACTGATTCCGAGCCGACAATCGCCCACCGTAAGGGAATTTGCCGATTCTCTTTCAGAGAGGCTACGCCAACGACTAAACTCGGCAATCGATCGAGTACCATATAACCAGCAGCTTGAATGCCCGGAATTAATGGGTAATGCGAAATCGTACCAGTCGCGATTAAGTAAGCGCGAGCGCGCAGCGATCTATTTTCGATATTAAAAGCCAAGTGGGGACGACGACAAAATTCGCCCATCCCCACGATCGTATCCACACCCATCGCCGCTAACATGGCGGGACTACACTGTCGATCTAGTCTATCGATCGCTGCTTCAGCATACTTCCAGGGGTAGCTAGTCGGCTGCTGAAGCCGCGTTCTCTCGATTCGATGGGTATTTGCTATCCGCGCCAATGCATAGGGGTAGAAATCGCGCTGAGGATGGAGTCGTTCGTCGGCTAGTTGCGGTAACACCAACGCCACCCGCGCCTGTAAATTTACAGCTTCGATTGCCGCCGCTCTCGCCGCTGCTGTCGCACCAATAAATAATAAGTCGTATTCTGGAGTCAAAATTGGG
>NZ_JANPLS010000040.1:0-3138 GCF_031422475.1 Chamaesiphon sp. VAR_48_metabat_403 | reverse complement strand
CGACAGCCCCTCAAGAGGTAAAGCGCGGTTGGGCCAATTATTGATTTGCCCCTACCTGGATCGGTTGGGCTACCCTTAACGACTCTGGATAGAAGCGAAAACCCTATAAATCCCCCTTGAAAAGGGGGACTTCCGGATCCGGTCCCCCCCTTTTTAAGGAGGGTTAGGGGGGGATTCAGATCTAGAAACGAAGTCCAGCCGACTTGTGTATGCACTTCGATCGATTTGAAGGATCGCAATTTCACAAAGTTTCAATCGATCGTGCTAGCGCAGCCGTTTATCCGCAGCATCGTCTAGCCGCAACCTGACCGATTCCCCGTGCGAAAATAAGCCCTCAGCCTGGGTGAGAGCGTCGATCGCATCACCGACTTTACTCAACGCTGCGGGTGAATATTGGATTAGGCTCGAATGCTTCATAAATGTCTCCACACTCAAAGCTGAAGCATAACGAGCTGCGCCAGAAGTCGGGAGGGTATGATTGGGGCCAGCAAGATAGTCGCCGACGGCTTCGGGGGTAGAATCGCCCAAGAAAATCGCCCCAGCGTGACGGATTTTATTTACCAACGCCCACGGATCTTCGGTTTTAATTTCTAAATGTTCGGGTGCGAATCGATCGGATAATTCGGCGGCAATTTCGAGGCTCTCAACTACTACAATTAAGCCATAATGAGCGATCGATTTCTCGGTCAGCGTCCGCCGGGGGTGGTTCTGGAGCTGGCTTTCAACTGCGGCTTGGACTGCTGTAGCTAATTTAAGATCCGTAGTAATTAAAATTGCCGCAGCCATCGGATCGTGTTCGGCTTGGGCAAGGAGATCGGCAGCAACATGAGTCGGATTTGCGCGTTCGTCGGCGATAATTAATACTTCCGACGGCCCAGCGAGGGAGTCGATCCCCACAGTGCCATAGACGAGCTTTTTGGCGAGGGTGACGTAGATATTGCCAGGGCCAGTAATTACATCGACTTTGGCAATTGTATCTGTCCCATAAGCTAATGCCGCGATCGATTGGGCACCACCGACTCGATAAATCTCTTCGATTCCAGCAACTTGCGCGGCGACGAGGACGGCAGGATGGAGAGTTGCTTCAGCTCCGGGTGGGGTCACCATTGCGATCTGGGGCACGCCAGCCACTTTTGCCGGAATTGCATTCATCAGCACCGTACTGGGGTAGCAAGCGCGTCCTCCTGGCACATAAATACCCGCTCGATCGACTGGATTGTAGCGTTTGCCCAGTACGACATCATCTTCGCCAAATGTCACCCAAGATTTGGGCACCCGCTGACGGTGAAAAGCTTCAATATTTTGGGCGGCAAGTTCGATCGCTTTGAGTAATTCCTTAGATACCTGCTGATAGGCAGCATCTAATTCGGCACCACTGACCCGCAACCGATCGACTGTCAGAGATTGACCGTCAAACTCAGCCGTATAATGGATTAAAGCCTTGTCGCCCTGTCTTTTGACAGTCTGGACGATTTCATTAACTGTGGCTTCTTTATGGACGATCGCATCGTCATGGGTGCGGGAACTGATTCGCTGCAACTCTTGTTGAGCTTCAGTCTGCTGTGTGATGATTCGCAGCATGGGTGAAAATGCCAATTAGCAGAAGGTGGAACGATCGGGGGTCTGTAGGGACAGTCTATCCTTGGCGACCTTATTACTATAATTTAACGCGATTTTTAGCAGGCGGGGAAACATCGATCTCTTTGAGTCGCGTTGCAACTGGATTTAAAGTCAACGGTTTAGCCGATCGGCAGATGCTACGCAAGCGAGTTATCACGTAACATCCAAACTAGCACCCCCAAAACATTTTCCACTGGTAGCAACGGGTAATCGGTTAAATCGATTGATACGACTTGTCCTGTCAACTGCAAAAACCGCCAAACTGTCCCGCTCGTTACTACCCCATAAATTGTCTCGATAGTTTGACCCTTCATGAGGTTAAACCGTTGCGCCGCCACCATTTCCGCCAAGCACTGACCCAATGCAGGCTTGAGATCTTCCTTTTTCGCTTCCACTAGCATTACCACTGGAGCTTTGATATAGAGCTGTTCGGAAGATCGACTCACCAAAAAGTCACAGAACCCATTCAGATCTGCCGCTATATCCACATTAAACTCTTCGCCCGAAAACACCCCTACCTGTCCGCCCAGTTGACGTTTGACTTCTAACAACACTGGATTGATAATGCCTTCCGTTGGCGGAGCCTCTTCTAAGAAACTCAAGCCACAATTGGCTCAGGAACTAGATCGAAGCCCATTTTTTTCGCCCGTTGTTTTAGATGTTTGAATACACGTTGTTGATATTGTTGCTCATAAGCTTCTGCACCAGCATCAACAAAATCTTCACCAGTAGTCCATAAGTGATAAAAAATCCGCGCTAACTTATGAGCCGTTGCCGTAATTGCAATTGGCGCACCAGAACGGGTACGAATGCGGCGATAGAAACCACCTAAAGCCGTCTGACTATTTGCTAAAGATTGAGCCGCAATCCGAAAGGCATTGGAGGCTCGATTGACTACCGTGCGAGTTTTAGAACTGAGGGTTTTACCACCACTAATCTTGCTACCTGGACAAATACCTAACCAAGAAGTGAAGTGTTTAGAGGTAGCAAAGCGAGTGGGATCTAAACCGACTTCAGCAATAATTGCCTGTACCGTCAGTGCTTCTAATCGTATACTCCGGTTGATTCCATTGCTACCGTGGTTATTCCTCGTGACTTGAGCCATTCGGCGATGGCATATAAGTCGGCAGTGAAACAGCTAAATTTTCGCACTGGCTCTGGATCTAATTCGGCTGGGATACTCACCCAGTGTTCTGAACCGCCAATGTCTATTCCTGCTGCCTGGGGATGAACTTTGTTTAGTTCCGGTTCTGCTGGTAGTCGAACCATTTTTTCCTCCTTGTAGGTGACTATTTGCTCTGACCTGAGTGGGTCGCTGTAAAATCTTCTAAACGGGATAGGATATTTATTCCTTCGCCAATTTCATTACCACGGATCTCAGCACCATGCTCTGATTCGGGCTGCTATCGCACCAGTGAGGCTTCGGTCTTAACTGTCAGAGCACTTCTCTAGCATAATCCCTGGTCAGTATCCTAGAGCAGTTTCTTTCATCTTTTAAACGACGTAAAACGTCGGCTT
>NZ_JANPLS010000039.1:0-3049 GCF_031422475.1 Chamaesiphon sp. VAR_48_metabat_403 | reverse complement strand
GATTTTTCCAGCCTGCCCTCCTTGGAGGGGATTTTTTAGACATATTCTTACACCTATATTTTAAGATCGTGGATTTTAGTTCGGCTTTGCCCACATTCGTAATTACCCTCAGAGAGGGGGTAGAAGCCGCCCTTGTGGTCGGTATCGTGCTTGCTTGCCTGAAAAAGTCAAAACAGAGCCACTTGAGCATCTGGGTGTATGCAGCCATCTCAGCGGCGATCGCAGCGAGTGGCATGGTTGGGGTATTGCTATCTCAAGCAGCTCAAGCATTATCGCAGTCTCAAAACCCCTATGCGGCGACATTAGAACTCTTTCTAGAGGCGATATTTGGGCTGGTGGCGATCGTCATGCTCAGTTGGATGCTAATCTGGATGACCAAACAAGCCAGATTTATGAAGGCGCAGGTAGAAGGGGCAATTCAACAAGCGATGGCGACAAATGCAGGCTGGGGGGTATTTACCCTAGTATTTGTGGCGATCTTGCGCGAAGGATTTGAAACCGTCTTATTTATCGTCGCCAAGTTTCAACAAGGCTTGATTCCGTCCCTCGGTTCGCTAGCCGGATTGACGGTTGCTACCGGAATTGGGGCGTTGTTGTTTAAGTGGGGAGTAAAGATTAACATCCGCCGCTTTTTCCAGATTATGGGCGTATTATTACTGCTGATTGTATCTGGTTTGGTGGTATCTTCACTAGGACATTTCGATACGGCGATCGCGACAATCGCGCAGAGCGATCGAAAATCTGCTGGGATGTGCTTTTTCTATGAGAAATTTACTAAGGTGCATTCTTGTAATCTGGGCAGCTTAGTCTGGAATACAACTAAGGTATTGCCCGAAGATAAATTCCCAGGCTTATTATTGAGTGCGTTATTTGGTTATACCGATAAGCTGTACTTAGTGCAAGCACTAGCTTATCTCGGATTTTTAGGATCGATCGGGGGTTTGTATTTCCGCAGTCTCAATCCGCCTAAATCCAAACAGTCAACGATGGGTACACCTGTGAAAAACAACTAAATATTATCGATTTTATCGATCGCTGTTGAGGCATAAACCCGACCGATCCCAGCAGTCGGGTTTATTGTGTTTAGACGAAAAACCCTTACCTAATTTATTTTCCGGTAGTCTGTTGCCATTGATTTAGTAAATCGGTTGCTAATTGAGCCTCTTGGGTATTCCCTTGTCTTTGCGATAGTTTGGCGGCTTGTTGGAGATCGGCAATGCCCCCAGTTGAGTCTTTTAAATAGGTGTATTTAAGAATGCCGCGATTGTAATAGGAACTAGCATTTCTCGGCTTGAGTTTAATGGCTCGATTGTAGTCAGATAATGCCCCTTGATAATCTTGCAGTTTATCTGCTTTGAGATTGCCGCGATTGTTGTAAGCAGCATCATAATTAGGCTTGAGTTTAATGGCGCGATTGTAATCTGATAATGCGCCCTGAAAGTCTTGCAGCTTATCTGCTTTGAGCAATCCGCGATTATAATAAGCATTCGGACTTTGGGGATTATTTTTAATGGCACGATTATAATCGGCTAGCGCGCCCTGAAAATCACCTTGCTGATACTTTTGCATCGCCGAGCCAAAGTTATCGCTAGTAACTCTTCTTCCCCTTGCTATGACGATCGTGGGATCGATCGATCTAGTCGAATTAACCACTTCCACAGAACTTTTAGCAATAATGGGTTGCACGATCGCAACTGTCAATCCTAACCCGATCGTCCCCGCCCACAGTGAGATTCTACGTGACATATAAAATGTGTTTAGATTGTGATGGTATTCATCCTAATCGGGATGGTAACACGATACAACATGCAATTAGTTTTTAATAACGCTGCTAGTTATCACCAAGGTTAAAGATTTGGGTATTGGGTATTGGGTATTAGCGATGGGATAAAACCTAAAACCTAACAGCTAAGACCTAACACCTATCCCACTAAAAACCCATAACTAGTAACTTGGGTTAACAGCCTATCTTCCCCAAGTAGAAATAAACCAGCCGAGCGCGATGCCTAAACCACCAAATCGGACGGCTTGCCAAAAGGGTTCCCACATATTCAGCAGTCGGGATTCTACAATCAGATCTAATTCTTCCAAGCGCGATCGAATTTGTGCCAGTTCCTGCGCGATTTGGGGCTGCTTGGTGCCTTTTTGCTTTAATTCATTGCGCTGACGCTCTAATACTACACGCTCGCGATCGGCTAACTCAATATCTGCCTGACGATGTTTGAGTGTAGAAATCGCCGTTTCTAATTCGGTAATCTCGCGCTCGAATTCGATCGTGAAATCAATTGGGGTCGCATTTTGAGTCATGGTCGCAAGATACAATTTAAGTAGCATTACTATTAATATGCCTAAATTTAGGTCATAACTTTCATATCTTCGACACCAGACGCGACGATCGATCGTCGCGTCACAGCAAAATCGCGCCCATCCTTACTCCCGCCGTCACTGCTTCCGTGCGGGTGGAAACGGCTAACTTCTGGAAAATTGATGAGATGTGAAATTTGACCGTATGCTCGGAAATGTGTAAATTGTATGCGATCGCCTTATTGCCCAAGCCAGAACCCATCCGAACTAGTACCTCCAGCTCCCGTGGCGTTAAAATGCCAACCGAATCGGGCACTTTTTCCCGTAGATCCAGCAGTTCCAGGGCGGTAGGGTGAAATACCACCCAGCCACTAGCGATCGCCACAATCGCCGCACTCAGTTCTCGTTCGGTACTGGTAGCAGGCAAAATTCCCATCACCCCAACCCGCATCGCCGCAGCCAAGTCGCCTTCCCAATCATACAAGGCGATCGGCATTCCCGGTGGCGATTGGGTAGCTTGAAATTGGTACAATTTTTCCCAGACTGAATTTTGCGGCGAATCGCCCAGATCGAGCAACAGCACATCGGCTCGAACGCGCTCGACTTCCTCCACGAGCGGATCTAGATCTGCCATAGTTCCCACTACACAAATCCCCGGATCGATCGACAGCGCGGCGGCTAAACCCGCACGCGAGACAGCCGCCGTTGCTACGATTAATACTCTGACATCTTGCATCAAAACAAA
>NZ_JANPLS010000038.1:0-2818 GCF_031422475.1 Chamaesiphon sp. VAR_48_metabat_403 | reverse complement strand
TCGATCCGTTGGAGATCGAGGACGCTATTTACCAGTCGTACCAGCCGTTCGGTGTTTTCGTCGGCGATCGCCAGCAGTTGATTTCCGTCGGTGGAGAGGGTGCCCAATCTTCCGGTGGCGAGGATTTTGAGGGCACTATGGAGGGAGGTTAGGGGCGTGCGAAGCTCGTGGCTGACAACGGAGATAAATTCATCTTTCATTCGTTCGATCGCCTTGCGATCGCTGATATCGCTAGTGAGCGCGAAAAAACCACTGACTCGCTCTTCAAGATCGAGATGGGGAATATAAGTCACACTTACCGATCGAGTGGTGCCATCTTGAATGGTAATTTCGTTCTCATAAGTGACAACTTGCCCCGCCAGGGCGTGATGAATGTGCGACTGCATTCGATCGTAACAATCATCGCCCCAAATTTGACGCATGTGGGAGCCAGACATGGTTGCGAGAGACTGCCCCAACCAGTCAGTGTAGGCTTGGTTGTTGAATTGATAGCACTCGAGATCGTCGATATAGGCAATTAAGACGGGTAGCGCGTTGGTAATCAGCCGCAATTGCTCCTCACTCTGTCTGAGTGCGGTTTCAGCTTGCTGCCGCTCTTCGATTTCTCGTCGGAGGCTAATATTAGCAGCTTGTAGCTCTGCGGTTCTTTCCGCCACAATTGACTCTAGTTGCCCCCACAACTCTCCTTGAGCTAGGGCGATGCTAATTTGGTCGGCGAGCTGTTGCATCAGTTCTAGCTCAAAATCGACCCATTGGCGGGGACGATCGCATTGATGGGCAATTAACAATCCCCACAACGCATGTTTGGGCGGTTGAGATCGCGACGGCTGGACGATCGAACTATGTAAAATGGGGACGATTAACTTTGCTTTTACGCCAAATTGTTCGACAAATTCCACCAAACAATCGGCGACTTCCGCTGTCGGATCGCGCACGTCGGCAACAGCACGCACTCGCCCAGTCGCATATTTTTGTTGATATTCAGGCGGAAATACTTCTTCTGGAAATTCCATCCCCAAAATTGGGGGATATGCTGGCAATACTGCTTCGATAATCGGTTTGCCAGTACCGTCGTCAAACACCTGATAAATTAATACGCGATCGGCTTGCAATACGCGCTGTATTTCGGTAACGATCGTGCGAAGAATTTCGGTTAATTGCAACGACTGACGAATCTTTAAAGCAATCTCAGCAAACAATTCCGATCGTTGCCGTTCGGGTGGCTGCGATTGTTGTACCGATCGAGAGATCGGTTTGCGGTTCGCAGTCGATTTTGGTTTCGGCGATTTGGATGCTCTACCTGTCATTTGAAATTGAGGCGACAGATCCGGTTAGGTTGACAATTTCTAACATTAGTTATTAACAGCCACTTTACTTAGTATCGCATAGTTTTGACACCACTTTTCTACGCAGCGATCGCCCGCACGATATCGCTTTGAGTAATCATCCCGATCGGACAATTTTCAGCATTCACGATCGGTAAATGATGGATTCTTTTCTCATGCATGATTCTGGCAGCATTTGGAAGCGTGGTATCAGGGTGAATTGAGATGGGATGACCCGTCATTACTTCACCGACTGTTTGCCCTAGAGCCTTGTGTAAATCGCGATCGTAGGTGGCTGGATTTTGGAAATAAATTACCCCACCTAAAAACATCATATATGGCGGCTGTTCGACTCCTGTTTCGCGCCACATTAAATCTGATTCAGAGAGGATGCCGACTAATTTATTATCGTCATCGACTACTGCTAAACCAGTCAGCTTGCGATCGACTAATAATTTAATTGCTTCTGATAATTGAGTACTAGGAGTGACAGTCAAGACATCACTATTCATCCAATCTGCGGCAGTTTGCGTCATAATTTACCTCATCAATGTCGATGTGTAATTAGTTCGATAATTCGGTTGAAGCGATCGAGTTTTATCGGTACGATCGAGTTTTATCAATACCTTTATTATACCCATCGTAGAATAACTGTGGGGAAGTATTATCATATCTTCACTTCGATCTCGATCGATAAAGGGGACAATCGCTCGTCCCCTAGTGTTAACCTAAAATAGCAATTACGCCGCAATAAACTTCATCGAGATGCCGTTCATACAGTAGCGTAAACCCGTTGGTTTTGGCCCATCTTCAAATACATGTCCTAAATGTCCGCCGCAGCGACGACAATGGACTTCGGTACGGGTAGAGAAGAATGATTTATCGACGGAAGTCTCGATCGCGCCAGGAATCGGATCGTTGAAACTCGGCCAACCCGTGCCACTATTAAACTTAGTATCAGAGACAAATAGCGGCAAATCGCAGCCAGCACAGACAAATTGACCTTTTCCGTACTCTTTGTCTAAAATACTGGTACCAGCTCGTTCTGTACCGTGTTTCCGTAATACATTAAACTGTTCTGGAGTTAAGATTTCCTTCCACTCTGCATCAGTCTTGGTAACTTCAAATTCGCCTTGTGTCTTCGTCATTGGGGGTGATTGTGTGGATAAAAAATAAAGTCCGCTTGCAGTACCGATCGGTACTAACGCAGCCGATAATAGAGTTCGTCTTTGCATTTTGCCAGGAGCATCGATATCTTTAAGTCAATACCTCGTTGGCGTAGCCTCTCCACTGGAGAATCGCAACCGACATTGAGAAATTTATGGTTACTTATATTTTAACAATTATCTGAACTTGAGGGCATAAATATCGATCGCGATCGAATAGCCTGAAACCTAAACGTTGGGCACTGCGAGCCTAACGTGACTTCGGTGGAGATGGTGTTACCCCCCCAACCCCCCCTTTATAAGGCAGGGCTGATTCATTCCTTATCA
>NZ_JANPLS010000037.1:0-6403 GCF_031422475.1 Chamaesiphon sp. VAR_48_metabat_403 | reverse complement strand
ATATAGATTCACTTTATCTGGTGGGGCAGCAATTATTTCATCAAATAAATTCATCGATCTAGGCTTTAGGAATTAGGCTCGATCGCTTTGGGCTGTAGGGGGAATTTGAATTTTCCCGCCACTAGCTTGATGCGATTGGTTAAACCTAGTATTCACCGTTTTGGCTAGATATTTACGATCGGGACAAAAAAACTCGGTTTCCCTAGAGAAACCGAGTCATTTAATTTTCGATTGCTATTTAGTTTCCGAGAATTCTGCATCGATGACATCATCGGCACCGCCAGTCGTACCGCCACCTGGGGGAGTACCAGCGTCGTCATTGTCACCGCCATCGGCACTAGCATTAGCACCTGCTTGTGCGTAAATATTACTACCGATTGCCATCAGGGTTTGCTGAACTTCAGGACTCAAGCGTTGGATTTCGGCATCATCTTCCTTGGCTACAGCTTCTTTGAGTTCTGCGATTAAGCCTTCGAGCTTGGTTTTGTCTGCTGCGGGGACTTTATCGCCGAGTTCTTGAAGTTGTTTTTCAGCTTGGTAGGTGAGTGAATCAGCTTGGTTTTTGCGATCGATCTTATCGCGGTTTTCTTTGTCGGTGGAAGCATTGTTTTCAGCTTCGCGAACCATCCGTTCGACTTCGGTTTTGTCGAGAGTAGATGCACCAGTGATGCTGATGGATTGCTCTTTACCAGTACCTTTATCTTTGGCGGTAACGTTCAAGATCCCGTTGGCATCGATATCTAAGGTGACTTCGATTTGGGGTACGCCACGCGGAGCCGAGGGGATGCCATCCAGACGGAAGGTTCCCAAACTCTTGTTGTCGCGAGACATTTCCCGTTCGCCTTGCAGAATCTGAATTTCGACGTTACTTTGTCCGTCTACCGCTGTCGAGAAGGTTTCAAACTTCTTGGTGGGGATAGTAGTGTTGCGAGGGATGATCTTAGTCATCACACCACCCAAGGTTTCAACACCCAAAGAAAGCGGCGTAACGTCGAGTAAAAGAATATCTTTGACTTCACCAGCCAAGACACCAGCTTGTACCGCTGCACCAACAGCTACTACTTCGTCGGGGTTAACGGTTTCGTTAGGTTCTTTACCTAATAGGCGTTTGACGAGTTCTTTAACTGCGGGAATCCGAGTCGAACCACCAACTAGTACCACTTCATCGATTCTACTCTTATCGACTTTACCATCGCGAATCGCGTTTTCAACTGGAACGCGGCACCGATCGATCAAGTCCGAGCAAATTTCTTCAAATTTAGCACGGGTCAACGTCATTTCGACGTGTTTTGGCCCGTCTTGAGTAGCGGTGATAAAGGGCAGGTTGATTTCGGACTGCGTAACGCTAGACAGTTCGATTTTGGCTTTCTCAGCGGCTTCAGTCAAACGTTGGAGAGCTTGACGATCTTTACGAAGGTCGATCCCCTCATTTTTCATAAAGGTAGTAGCCAAGTGATCGACGATTTTCTTATCGAAGTCGTCGCCACCTAAATGACTATCCCCAGAAGTTGCGAGTACTTCAAACACACCATCGCCAACTTCGAGGACTGATACGTCGAAGGTACCACCCCCAAGGTCGAACACGAGAATCGTTTCGTTGCTCTTTTTGTCTAAACCATAAGCCAACGCCGCAGCGGTAGGCTCGTTGATAATCCGTAAGACTTCTACCCCAGCAATTTTGCCAGCATCTTTAGTCGCTTGACGCTGAGAATCGTTAAAGTAAGCTGGTACGGTAATTACGGCTTGGGTGACAGTCTGCCCCAAATATTTACTCGCATCATCGACTAGTTTTCTAAGTACTTGCGCGGAAATTTCTTCGGGTGCGAATTTTTTACCCAAACCTGGAGCATCAATCCGGACGCTGTTTCCATCGTTAACTACTTTATACGAAATTTCAGTAGCTTCTTGACTTACTTCGTCAAATTTACGACCGATAAAGCGTTTGACAGAAGAGAACGTATTCTCAGGATTCATTACCGCTTGACGCTTGGCAATTTGCCCCACCAGTCGATCGCCATTTTTCGCAAATGCGACAACAGAAGGGGTAGTGCGGAAACCCTCGGCGTTGGCGATTACAGTGGGTTTGCCACCTTCCATTACCGCAACGCAGGAGTTGGTAGTTCCTAAGTCAATGCCAACAACTTTTCCCATAAGACTATAACTACTTCCTAAATAATGACAACAGTTTGAATAATAATGACGAGGAATGCATGGTGCAACTCGCTCGATCGATAAACATATATCGATCCCTATCTTTGTGCCAACCGATATTTTTTAGAAGGGTGGTTTTCCGTACCTCTACTAAGTTACATCGTTGTCGATCGATTGCTTATGCTCGATCGTTCGGTTTGGTACCTCTCTACTGTATGTGACTTGAGCTGATGCTGAAATTGAGGCGAACCGTATATAGTAGTGGTGCTTACCGTAGTTAGCAGACTGCGATCTGCTGGTGGCGTAGCATTTGGATCGGAGCTAGCTCTTCCTCGTTAATTCTCAAACCTACATCTTGCAACAGATCCACAATTTCTAGTGAAGTCGGAAAGAGGGTAAATGTTAGTTTTCTCCTCAATTTGGGAATATATAAGACAACTCCATTCATTATCCGATTCTGAAAGAACGAATATACAAGAGAATACACACAGTAATGACTCCAATAAAAGTTAATGTTTAAGTAGCATTTGTTTTAACGCAAATGTTATTTAAGCACTAGAATTTTAGTGTTAAACTATATGCAAAACTTTGAAGATAGAGAGATACTAAGATGCCTTTTAAACCTAGTTACTTCAAAGCAGATTTTTTCAAGGTGCTATCAAATCCAGTCCGAATCCAGATTTTAGACACTCTCCGATCGGGCGAACAAAATGTTAACTATATATCTCAGTACTTAGAAATAGATGCTTCTTCAGTATCACAGCAGTTAGCAATACTTCGTCGGTGCAACCTGGTAAAAATCCGCAAACAAGGCAACTTTGTTTTTTACTCAATTTGCGATCCAGCTATTTTCAAAGTACTAGATGCCGCCCTTGAAGTATTTAATAATCATCTGGTGGAAATGCGTAGTAACTTAGAACAAATAAATTAATAGCGATTGGATGTACTTGCCAATTGTCAGTATTTTTGCGTCTTTTTTACTAATTTCAAAGAGATGATAAATTATCAGTTTTGCAAAAATTTATGTCAATTCAATAGTTAGATATACTCCTTAGTTGGGAACAATATAATTGAGCGGATGAGATCGAGTAAATACAGCAAACGATCTCTGAGCTGATTAGTTTATATAGGCTTACTAACATGTCAAGTATAATTACATCTCGTCCAAAATTAGGTCAATTTAGTAGCATTGTTTGTTTCAAATCAGTTATCACTGGGATGGAAGAGGCTCTGGGTGAAAAAGCAACTGCGATCGCGTTGATTGCGGCTGGTCGCGAACGTGGTAAAAACTTAGCTAAAGAATTGGGTTTGTCTGGCTCTACCCAGGATTTGAGTGAAATTGCCACTAAGTTAAATGAAGCGGTTGGTGCTAATGGTACCCACTTAACTGCGGTCGATAAAATCATCCAAGACGGCGACATTATCAAAGTTTATTGCTCTGAAACTGTCTGTTCTGCTGGCGAACCTCAAGGCTCCAATCGCAAATGTACTTTCACTATGGGTGCAGTTTGGGGCGCATTGAGCGAAATCACTGGTAAAAAATTACGTGGTACTCACACTGAATCCGTTTTGCGCGGTGGTGCTAACGACGTATTTGAATTCAACACTGTTAACTAAATACTAACTGAACTCATTGGTATTAAATTTTCAAGCCAAATCAATTAACTATTAAGAGGAAAGACAATCATGGGCGCAAGCAAAATCGGTGGAATTTTACAGAATTTTGTATCGGGTACTTCTGACGTTCAAGGTGCCGCATTGGTATCTCACGATGGTTTACCCTTAGCCTCCAGCTTACCTGCTTCGATGGACGAAGAACGAACTTCAGCGATGTCTGCGGCGATGCTCTCTCTTGGTGAGAGAATCGGTAAAGAATTATCACGCGGTAACGTCGAAAAAATCATGGTTGAAGGTGCTGATGGTTACGGTATTCTCATCGGTTGCGGTGATGATGCCGTACTGCTAGTTTTGGCTAACCAGTCTGCAAAACAAGGAATGTTAATGCTAGATATCAAACGTGCTGTTGGAGAGATTAAAGTTGCCTTAAACTAGGTGTCATTTCAAGCACTTAATTTTTTGACGTACAAATATGTTGCAAAAGTAGTGCTGCATTGCCTCGATATCATATCTGTTATCTATTCATCCCGATCGTCATAAGTTCGATCGGGATTGGATATCATTTAAAATTATCGTTGTGGAGATTCGATCGCGATCGCTTATTATTGATGTTTAAATAGCATCCCCCTAAGCATTGAGATCGTGAATAAATTAAGCAAAATTTTGGTTGTTAGTGCTACAGCCATATTGTCCTTGACTAGTGAAATAACTATTGCCAAAGAGCCTATTTCCAAAGAGCCTCGTCTTCATACTGACGATAAACCAGGCTTGAAATGCATACAAATGATGGATCGTCAAACTATTCGAGATGCGATCGATTATCCTGGAGCATATGAATTTGGCTATCAACAGGGAATCGCAGCCAGAGGTAAAGGTGCTAGTATGCAGCCACCTAGCGATGGGGGCGAACTCGCACGCGGATATGGCGATGGCTATCAATTTAAGCCCTATGCTGGGCAAGCTACGACAGTTCCGACTGAGAATAAAGTAACTTGTGGCTGTCGCACTCGCATCCTCAAGGATGTCGTGTTTCTAGAAGATATCGAGGCTACTTGTAAACCAAGTCGCCAGGAGATTTATGTATCGAAAAGTGATGCCTACCACGCCGATGCCTATAGCGATGGCTATCGGGAAGGAACCGCCAGTAAAGCCAAACGCGAAACATATCAGGCGCGCTCGGCTGGCGGTGAATTTGCCAGAGGTTTTGAGGATGGCTATTTTGGCAGACGCAATACGGGGCAAAGATATACGGAGTTACCTGTTAAAGACTATAGTTGCAACTGCCGTTTGATAATCAAACGCAATAATCTGGATACTGAGTATTAATTTAGGTTTTAGTGGATAGTGAATCTAGACGCTTGCGTCCTTTTTTCCCCGTCCCCTCGTCTCCCCATCCCCCCGTCTCCCACATCCAAAAAACCCTCAATCGTGCTGCCGATCGCTGCGAAATCGACCGACAGAGCCTATAATTAGTGTTGCCAAAAGTCTGCTAATTTTTGCCCCATACCCCAATTTCTATGACAGCTAACAGCTCGACCCCATTTAGTCTCAATTTACCCAACTCCCCTCTGTTTGGTACCGATGGCATTCGTGGACGAGTCGGCGATATCCTCACTGCAAATTTGGCTCTCCAGGTAGGATACTGGGCGGGAATGGTGTTGCGTCAAGCGGCGAGCGATGTCGGACCCATCGTTATCGGTCAAGATTCGCGCAATTCTAGCGATATGTTAGCTAGTGCGCTGGCAGCGGGGATTACCTCAGCGGGAATTGAAGTTTGGAATTTGGGATTGTGTCCGACACCGGGAGTCGCGCATCTGACAGCGACTAGCGATGCGATCGGCGGCGTGATGATTTCTGCCAGCCACAATCCGCCTGAAGACAATGGAATTAAGTTTTTTGGCGCAAATGGAACTAAATTAGCTAAAGACTTGCAGGTGGCGATTGAAGCCGGAATCCGAGGACAATCTGGTCTGTGCGTAGAGCCAGAAAATTGGAGTCATCTCTATTTTACGCCCGAATTAATCGTCCAATATCTCGAAGCGATCGCCGCATCGCTCGATCCAGAGGTGAGCTTGTCGGGGATGAAAATCGTCCTCGATTTGGCATCAGGAGCAGCGGTACAGGTGGCTCCGGAGATTTTTAGCAAACTGGGTGCGGAGTTAATTTGTCTCAACGATGAGGCAGATGGCGATCGAATTAACGTCAATTGCGGCTCGACTCATTTAGGCGCACTGCAAGCCGCTGTCGTTCTCCATCAGGCAGATTTAGGGTTTGCTTTCGATGGCGATGCCGATCGGGTATTGGCAGTAGACAATCGCGGGCGGAAAGTAGATGGCGACTATATTCTCTATTTCTGGGGTCAACATCTGAGCAAATTGGGTCAACTCCCCGATAATGCGATCGTCACTACAGTGATGGCAAATCTGGGCTTCGAGCGGGCTTGGCAAGCTTTTGGGGGTAAAATCGTTCGCACGGCAGTTGGCGACCAGTACGTCCAAGCCGAGATGAATAGTAGTGGGGTGTTATTGGGTGGCGAACAGTCGGGGCACATTCTCTCACCACAACATAGCGTCAGCGGCGATGGGATTCTCACCGCGCTGCATTTAGCCGCGATCGTCCAGCAGTCGGGAAAATC
>NZ_JANPLS010000036.1:0-1802 GCF_031422475.1 Chamaesiphon sp. VAR_48_metabat_403 | reverse complement strand
TTATGTCAATTTGGAGCCGATCGCGTCGCCATGCTCGATGGCGGACAGAGTACGGGTTTAATTGTCAATGGTAAAACAATTATGCAACCCAAAACTAGACTTCCCCAAACGATCGGGATTTTTAGTAAATAAGTTCGATCGCATCTTTTTACCGCTACCAGTGGGTAATGTTTGGTAGAATAAAAGCAGATTTGAGTTTAGATTCACACCACATCACCGTCGATCGAAATTATGGACAGAGTTACTATTCCTGATGTCCTAACTTTAGAAGAGGCTTCAGTTTACTTACGATTATCGATCGAAACAGTTGCCAGCCAAGCTCTAAAAGGTAATATTCCCGGTCGGAAAATTGAAAATGATTGGCGATTTTTGAAATCGGCGATCGATGATTGGTTGCGTTCTAAAAGTAGTAGTTCGATCTTACTCGCTCAAGCAGGGGCTTTAGCTGATGATGATGAGATCTATCGACTGAGAGCGTCAATTTATCAAGCTAGAGAGCGTCCCGAAATTGATGATAATTTAGGGTCTAATTAATGTATTTGCTCGATACCGATACCTTGACACATCTTCATGCTGGTAATGCTAATGTTGTGGAGCGATTAAAATCGGTAGCAGATGAAGATGTGGGAATTACGATTATTACTAAGGTCGAGGTTTTACGCGGACGGATCGACTATTTAATTAAAGCTGAAACTGGCGAGAGTTTACTTAAAGCGCAAGAGCTTTTGTTTCGGACGGAAGCATTATTGAACGATTTGTTAATCGTATCTGTAGATCGAGCTGCATCGAACGAATTCGATCGCTTGCGTAGTGAAGCTAAGTTTCGTAAAATTGGACGAGCCGATTTGTTAATTGCCAGTATTACTCTTGCCAATCGAGCGACACTAGTGACGAGAAATTTACGGCATTTTAGACAAATTCCTGGTTTGAAGCTGAAAAATTGGGTCGATCGATAATAGTGAGATTTCTCCATGTAGGTTGGGTTGAGCAAGTAGGGTGGGCACTGCCCACAGACCATATATAGCTGAAGCAAAAAGACTTTAAACTGTTTTATTCGATTACCTCCGGTACGCTACGCGATCGAAAATTCTTCACCAATCGATCGAGCCGATATCGCATTAAATTGTAAAATGTTATCTCAATTGCTATCGATCTAAATCACATTTCAACATTGATTGAATTCGATCGATAATATATTTGTGGGCACTGCCCACCCTACGTTTCTGTAACGATCTCGATAGTAAATTTAAAGATAAGTTATGGCTGAGATTACTGCTAAAGAATTGTTGGCTAGATACGCTGCTGGGGAAAGAGACTTTCAAGGTGTCATCTTGTCTGGCATCGTTTTGAATTGTAGTCCTAAAGGTATTGTTAATTTGGAAGGGGTCAATTTTGCTGGAACTATTTTCAGGCAAATTCGTATGGGGCAGTACTGGCATAGTAATGTCACCATTGGCAGTAAATTCATTAACTGCAATTTCTCCCATAGTAAATGGGAGTTCTGCCAGATGCCAGCCTTGATTGGGTGTAACTTGCAATATTCCGTCATGAAAGGCTGTCGCTATAAACCCAGTTTTGTTGACTGTAACTGGAGATACGGTCAAATCATTGGAGCTACATTGAACGATATGATTTTCGAGCGATGCGATTTGAGTAGAGGAGAATGGAATTTTGATGCTCCCTATCTCACGGTTGAAAATGAATGGGAGCAAAGGGGGTTCTTCTCTTTTCGTTATATCGATACCATCGATATCGATGGTATTTTCCACTCTGGGATTGATTGCAGTTGGCCTAGATTCGAT
>NZ_JANPLS010000035.1:0-5177 GCF_031422475.1 Chamaesiphon sp. VAR_48_metabat_403 | reverse complement strand
TAAAATGTCGGGATTGCTTACCAGTCGAGATTTCCAAGCTTCAAATCGATCGGAATCTAGACAGTGATGCAACAGAATCAGTCGATCGTTGCCCCAGAAAAGTTCGCCATTTACGATAAATGTCGGTACGCCGAACACTCCTGCATTAATAGCATTATCGATCGTTTCATCGAGCTGGCTTGCGGTTTCTTGTGATTTAAGAGCGACCTGGAAATCTTTAGTAGAAATACCACAAATCTCGGCACGATCGATACATTCGCGCTCGTCAATTTGGGTTAGTGAATCTTTGAACATTGCGGCAAATAATAAGTGGCTGTATTCTACTACTTTGTCAAACTGCTTTGCAGCTACACATGCCCGTGCTAGTAACTCGGAATCGAACTGTACTCTACCGCGAGGTTCTAGATACGGGACTCCGTATAATTTAGCCCATCGCTGGGCATCGAGTTCGCGATATGCCCATTCATATTTTCCGGAAGGTTTGCCTGTAAATGGATTGCGATCGCGCTGAGAAATTAGCCTGACGCTGTTAATTGGATGCCATTCAACGTGACAGCCAGTTGCTGTTTTGAGGGCATCAATTTGCGTAGATGCCAAATATGAATAACGGCTACCGATCGCATAGTAGAAGTCAACATTTGCACTTGTTATCATACATTTATTGTTCCTAACTTGATGGAATTTATGTTCCGGCATTTAGCACTTCAATTGCTGTAAATTCTAGCTCTGGAAACGTCGGCGAAACAATCGTGAGATCGCCGATAAATATGACATTATTGTAGGCTCCATCTTTGAGTATGCAAACAGTTACTTTGAGATCGATCGGATCGACAATCCAATATTCAGGAATATCTAAGACTGCATATTCGCTATGTTTTGCGCGATAGTCTACCGTTACTGTCGAAGGACTCACCACTTCTACTACCAATAATGGTGGCGGTTCATTTAATGGAATTAAAGACTCTCTTTTTTTTAAGCCATTCCATTGTTCTAAGGGTAGCACCACTACGTCTGGTATTCTAGCCGTCTCCCAGCGGGTGCCTCTAGGCGATTGAATCGCAATCTTCATGTCTTTAGCAACCCAATCTAACCCTAACCGCTTAATTTCAGTCTTAAATCGATCGTTGAGGAATTCACTAATGTCGCCATGTTCGCCCGCTCCTAGTGACATGCGAATCAACTCCCCATCCACCAGCTCGTAGCGAGTATCCGTGCCATTATTATATGTCAGATATTCTTCGATCGCGATGCGCTTTGTCGTGGCGATTGTCATAGGGCGTTTCCCTTACTTCACCTGGATAATTACTATTATATCTACTCTGAACTCTGACACGAATATCTTGAGAAATTATTCCCGATCTTGCACTCCTAATGAGCCGCGTGTTACGCCTAATTGGTTGCTTAGTTTTAAACCTTTCCACAATTCGGCACCGCTAATTTGACCGCCTAATAATTGTTGATAATAAGCGATCGTTTGGCTGACTTCGGCGGGGGTTTCATTGACGAATTCTAACCGGAAATTATAGACACCTAATTCGATTAAACGGTGGATATATTCGGCACCAGTTTGGGCGACACCATTGTAGACGGTATTGCGACAACCCGCGTCGGCTTGGAGGATATGTTCGGTGCCGACTCGATCTTTCAATTTGACTTGATGTGATTCGCAGGGGCGACCGCAATTGGTATAATCGGTACCTGTGGATAAGAAGGCGCAAAAGACGCAGTGTTCCATGTGGAACATGGGCATGTGTTGGTGGACGGTGACTTCAAACCAGTCGCGGGGACAGTTGCGGATCAGGGCGGTTAATTGGTCGATATTCAGGTCGTAGGAGGCTGTGAGGCGATCGAAGTTATAGTTTTGGTAAAAATAGTCGGCGGTGAGGGGATTGGCGACGTTGAGGGCAAAATCGCCCACGCAGCGTTCGTTTTTAAAAACCTCTAGCTGGTCGTAGTTGCGGATTAAATAACCATCGGCATCGCTCGATCGCACTTGTTCTAAAATCCAATTTTCGCCGGATTTAGTAATGCGTGGCGGAGCGACAAATATTTGCAGGGGATTGGTTTGATTTTGTTTGGCGGCGCGGACTAAGGCGACGGCTTCGCGATATTTACGGGGGTCTTCTAGTTCGCAATAAATTAGGGAAATACCCGATGCGATCGCTGCGGGAATTTGGTCTAGTTTGCGGACTAATATATTCAGTTGGGGCGGGTTGAGTGTGGCGTTATCAATTGCAGGGAGGATGTCTGTTAATTGACGATCGGATGTGAGTTGCCAGGGTTTAGGTTGACTACGAATTTCGGTAAGTTTGGTAACTAATTCGCGGCGCAAATGGTTGAGTGCGCTGACGGGTAACATCAGATCGCCAACTAAATTATTAGTCAGATTTCCGAGTTTATATGGTGTATTTCCCAGTCGTCCTAATTGGGAGATTAATTTCTCGGTAGTAAGGGGTTGGTTTTGGGCGGGGACTAATAATATTTCGGATTCTACTTTAATTGTATGTCCGGTTTCATCGCGGGCGATCGCTGTTAATGGTTGGTTGATTTCTCCATGTATTTCGAGATCGATCGGGCGTTGAAATTGAGGAACTTCGCCTGCATAGGTTTGCCGAATTTGTTTGTCTAATTCTGGATCGCTGGTTTTCCAAACTTTATCGCCGATATAGACTTGGCGAAAATTGACATTGCCGCGACCGAATGCCAGCATGACTTCCGTGCTTTCGTCCCCATTAGTAAATACCTCGTAAACTCGTCCGCCTTCTTCCCGATCTTCGGGATGTCCGCAATCGAAAACGATCCCATCGCCCGGTTTGATTGGCGCGATCGGATTAATGGTAATTGCTTCGCGATCGGGATAAACTCGAATGACTTCGCCTAAATATACGCCCCGTTTTTTCCCGAATCTGGCATGTACTAAAGCTTGATTATCGATGCCTTCAAACCAGCCCGTATACAACCCCCGCGAGAATGCCATTTCGAGGTTGTACGTATCTGGCTTGGCATCGAATTGGGCTTCTAAATCTGCCACTATTTTATCGATCGCCGATCGATATACTCGCGTCACACTCGCTACATATTCAGGCGTTTTGAGCCGTCCTTCAATTTTGAGACAACTCACCCCACTTTTAATAATATCTGGTAGGACATTTAAACCAGCTAAATCTTGAGGGCTGAGGAGATATTTCTTGTCGCCCAAATGATATAATTCATCATCCACAATAATATCGTAAGGCATCCGACAAGCTTGGGCACATTCGCCCCGATTTGCCGATCGACCGCCTAAAGATTCGCTCGTCAAACATTGCCCAGAATAAGCGACACATAATGCCCCATGCACGAATACTTCTAACGGAATTGAAATATCGCGATCGCCCAATCGTTCGTGAATTTTATCAATTTCTTTGAGCGAACATTCCCGTGCTAATACAACTAAATTGCAGCCTAATTCGTGGGCAAATTCGACCCCCGCCGCACTCGTCACCGTCATCTGTGTCGAAGCATGAATCGGGAAATCTGGCGATAAATGTCGAATTAATTTACATATACCCACATCTTGCACGATCGCCGCATCAACTCCAGCTAGAATCATACTGCGGAGATACCGATCGGCAGCGGGTAATTCTTGCGTAAATACCAAAGTATTCAGCGTCACGTAACCCTTAACTCCCCGCTGATGCAACCATGACATCAGTTCGGGTAAATCTGCCTCTGTAAAGTTCTCAGCCCGCATTCTGGCATTGAACCGCTCCAACCCAAAATAGATGGCATCCGCGCCATTCTCTACGGCTGCTTTAGCACATTCCCAATTCCCCGCTGGCGCGAGTAATAAAGGGCGATGGGTGAGGGTGGGAGTGGAGGTAGGTGCAAGCATACGATCGAGCTAGGGATATTCTATGCCTTTGTATTCTAGCTTTAAGGGGATGGGGAGCGGGGAGATGGGAGAACAGTTAAACTTATTGGTAACTCCTTACTCCTCAACGTCAGTTTCTCTTATCGGAGCTATGCCAACGGGATAAGAATATTTGCTACGCTCATCACCCGCCCGCGACTGAAGTGCTAGCTGCTCAAGTCCACTGAAGTGGACTTGAGCCATTAGCCTGGGGATGAATCCCCAGGTGGTGTCCAAACGAAGCTAGTAATCTTTGCATGAAATCCTTATCCCGAATTGGTGTCCTTTTCTCCCCGTCTCCCAGTCCAATCTTATGTCTCAATCGTCAGAAATTGCTGTTGAATTTAGAGATGTTAGCTTTGAGATTAACGATCGACAGATATTAACTCAGTTGAATCTTACTATCGATCGAGGGGAAACGATCGTGTTGTTGGGGCGGAGTGGCAGTGGCAAAACTACGACGCTCAAATTAATCGATCGATTGTTAATGCCAACGACGGGTACAGTATTAGTAGACGATCGATCGACTAATGATTGGGATCCGATTAAATTGCGGCGGCGAGTCGGTTATGCGATTCAAGATATTGGTTTATTTCCCCACTTTAATGTTAGTGAAAATATCGGCATCGTGCCATCTTTAGAAAAATGGCAAAAACACCGAATTGAGGCACGAGTTTATGAGATGTTAAACTTGGTAGGATTAGAACCAGAAGTATTCGCACATCGCTATCCCCATCAGCTTTCTGGTGGGCAACGTCAGCGAGTTGGCGTGGCGAGAGCTTTAGCTGCCGATCCGCCAATTTTATTAATGGATGAACCTTTTGGCGCGCTCGATCCGATTACGCGGTTGGAATTGCAACGTCAGTTTCGACATTTACAAACCCAATTAGGTAAAACAGTTGTGTTTGTCACTCACGATATTCAAGAGGCTTTTTGTTTGGGTACACGGATTGGTTTAATGTATGAAGGTAATTTAGTATTCTTAGGAACTTCAGCAGAATTTCTGCAATCTCAGCATCCAGAAGCACGAGCTTTTATTGCTTGTTTGAATCCGTGGGAAGAGGGGCAGTTCGGCTCCGCTCACTGACCGGGGACGGGGAGACGGGGGGACTGGGTGCAATAGGCGATCTTATTTAACCCAAGTTGCTACCTATAACCTCAGCGGTTTCTAACCGCTGCTCATATTACAAAGTCCGCCTAAGCGGACTAGTTTGTTAAACGTAAACCCTATAAATCCCCTCTATCCCCCCTTGAAAAGGGCTACCGTGTATACACAAGTCGGCTA
>NZ_JANPLS010000034.1:0-30825 GCF_031422475.1 Chamaesiphon sp. VAR_48_metabat_403 | reverse complement strand
CGAATCAGCGCGTGGGGTTTGGCGATTTCGGCTTGGCAGTAAGTTTCTTGGGGGAGACGTTCGATATAGAAGCTAGAACCGATGGGAACGGAGCCTTCTGGCGTTTCTAGGGGGAAATGTGGCGGCTCGATGGTTATCGGGGTTGGTGGCGGTGCTGGGTTGGGAAGATCGAGTGGCCGCTTATCTGTTGATGCTGAAGCTGGCTGGGGGACTTCTGCAAGTGCGCGCCAATCTTGAATCCCTAGTTTTTCGCAGATATCTTGAAATTTACGGCGATCGACTGGTTTACCATTAACGAAGTTACTAATAGTCGATTGTGCGAATCCCAGTTCGTCGGCTAAGTCATTTTGACAAAAAAAGTTATGATGGACGATAGTTTGGATTCTACCAATCTCCTCCAATCGCAGTCTGACTGAGCGCGGCATCGATCTCTCCTGGAAAATAGAATGCGATTTGATGAATAGGGAACAGATCGTTACTATTCGATGCGCTAATTTACTAAATTAATAATTTAATTATTCACCCTATTTCTAGCATGATGTAATTCTAGTGAATTCTCGATAATAAGTCAATTGTAACTAAATCACAACTCAATATTTACAGGTCTTAACTCAGCTCTGGGCGTGCTTTGATATGATTAGATCCGTGTGAAATTACACTTTATCCCCATCAATGACGACGATCGAAGACGCACCCTATGAGTATAGAGTTGGGGGGAGCTTACCAGAATATGCGCCCAGCTATGTAATGCGAGAAGCCGATCGCGATTTTTACGATGGGTTAAAATCTGGTGAGTTTTGCTATGTATTTAACTCTCGCCAGATGGGTAAAACCAGCCTCTTGGTAAGGACGCTCCATCGGTTGCGAAGTGAGGGTATTGCTTGTACGACGATCGATGTTTCGGGGCGGGGCAGTGGTAATATTCTCGCAGAGCAGTGGTACGCGGGAATTGCTTACACTTTAATTAAGGATTTCAAATTAGCCAATCCGCTCCAGTTTATGAAAACTTGGTGGCAAGAACGCGATTTTCTCGCGCCACCCCAGCGATTGGCAGAAGCGATCGAAACAATTTTATTACCTAATACTACCACGCCCATTACGATTTTTATCGACGAAATCGATAGCACGTTGAGTCTAGATTTCTCTACCGATGATTTTTTTGGTTTAATTAGAAATTGTTACGATAAACGAGCGACAGATCCCAATTATCAACGTTTGAATTTTGCCTTGATTGGCGTTGCTGCACCTTCTAATTTAATTTCCGATAAAAGGCGCACGCCATTTATTATCGGTCGCGCGATCGAACTAACAGGTTTTAGTATTGATGAAGCGCAGCCTTTAGCGATCGGTTTAAAAGATTGTGCCGATAATCCGCAAGCTGTCTTAGCCCAAATTTTAAATTGGACTGGCGGACAACCTTTTTTAACTCAAAAACTTTGCTATTTATTAGTCAAGCAGCATCAATTTATCCGCGCAGATGTAGAACGAGAAGCGATCGACAAGCTAGTTACTACCGAACTAATTACCGACTGGGAAAGTAAAGATAATCCCCCACATTTTAAAACGATCGCGACGCGCCTAACTGCTGATGAAATGCGATCGGGTAGTCTGCTAGGATTATACCAACAGATTTTAAATTATACAAATATCACACTCGACGATCGCTCGGAAGAACGCGAATTACAGCTATCGGGAATTGCGGTAAAATTTGGCGATCGATTAAAGGTTGCCAATCCCATCTATGCCGCCATCTTCGATCGATTGTGGGTGGATAAACAATTAGCTATTTTACGACCTTATAGTGCAGTAATTAAAGAATGGTTAGAGTCGAACAAACAAGATAAATCTCGACTGTTGACGGGTAAAGCATTAGAAGATGCCCTTACCTGGGCTAAAGGTAAAAACCTCAGCAATTTAGATAGTCTCTTTCTCAATGCTTGTCGCGAACAGCGCATCTACGCAGCCAATCAAGAAGTACTCCAGCAACGTATCAAACAACTATGGTTGCTATCGGGAATTGCGACGATCTGTGCCTTGTGCGCGCTCTATTTAGGCTCGGAATCACACCGCGAAAAAGAAAAAGCCCAAATTGCCACGATCGGTGCTAAAAATGCTCTCAATCAGGCATTAATTAAATCCGATAATTCTAAAAACACCCTTGAAACTCTAATTGGGACTTTAGAAGCAACGCAATTATTTCAAGAGCAACAACAGTCATTGAATCAAATCGATCGCCAAAAGTTACAACAAGAAACAAGTACGAATCTTCAGTACGCTTTATATGGCACCCTCGAAAAAAATCGTCTCAGGCATGACAATACAGTAACGGGAACTAATTACAGTCCCAATGGTAAATTTATTGCTTCGGTTAGCAAAGATAAAACCCTTAAAATTTGGCAAGTAGATGGTAAATTAATAACGTCAGTTATTCATCCACACGTCTTACTCAATCTCGCGATTAGTAGCGATAGTCAGCAGATCGTGACAGTTGGCGATGATGCCGAAATTAGAGTTTGGAACGATCGAGGCGTACAATTATTCCCCCGACTAGAACAACGCAACCATAACGATAAATTTAGTCGCGTTACAATTACTCCCGATACCCGTTATGTCGCTGCTGCAACTAATAATGACTCTCAAGATGCCGAAATAATTATTTGGGAACGCCAGAGCGGACTAATAATTAAAAACTTAAAATTTCCTCGCTATCCAGTCACTACTGGTAGCGATAAATCCGATCCATTAGAAAATCGCACTCATAGTTTTCGCGATCTTAAATTTAGTGCCGATGGTAAATTCCTGGCCGCAGCTAGTACCGACACTACAATTAAAGTCTGGCAATGGCAACTAGATCGCCGTCCTCAAATTCTCACAGGACATCAAGATTGGGCTTATTCTTTATCCTTTAGCAACGATGGTAAATGGCTAGCATCAAGCGGTGGTGGTAGCGATAAAAGCTTGGAAACATGGGAGATTAAAGCAGATATTTTTAATCTAAAAAAAACTATAGAAAACATTCATGACGACGGTTTTTATGTGACTTTCGATCCGAATACACGTCAACTAGCTACTGCGGCATCGACATTAAGGATTTGGGACTTCGATCGCATTGTCGCTCATCCTAATTCGACGATTGTACCTACCGATTGGGGTAATATTTTATTAACGACGATCGGCTCTATTCAATCAGAATACAAAAGTATTAATTATAGTCCTGATGGCAACCGAATTGCTGTCGCCGCCACCGATTATCAACTCGTCATTTGGGAACCAGATCGATCGCTTAAAAGAAATATTAGCGCGAGTAAATTGTCAATTAAAAAAGTAATTTACAGTCATAATGGTAAATATATAGCTACCGCTGGATCGGATAAAATGATTAGAATTTGGCGATCGAATGGTACGCTGCTCCAGACAATCAAGGGACATAAAGATTGGATTTTTGGACTGAGCTTTAGTTCCGACGATCGTTCGATCGCCTCAGCCAGTGAAGATAATACAGTTAAAATCTGGCGCGTATCCGATGGTAAACTGCTACATACATTAAAACACGATAATTTTGCCTACGATGTGAGCTTTAGTCCCGATAATCGCTATCTCGCTTCTGTCGGCGAAGATGGTAAGCTCAAGATTTGGTATGCCAAGAATGGTAAGTTTCTCAAAGAGTTTAAAATTACTAATAACGATCATTGGCTGTGGAAAGTAACATTTAGTCCCGATAGCCGCTACTTAGCCACAAATACCACTGCTGGAGTCGAACTTTTTCGGACTAGCGATTTTGTCAAAGTCCGCACCCTCGACGATAATGGTCGCAAGATGAAAACTTTAATGCAAACTAGTTTTAGTAATGATAGTCAAACGATCGCCGCTACTGGTATCGATGGCATCGTCAGATTGTGGAATGTTAACGATGGTAAGTCTCTAGCTAAATATAAAGCACATCGCGATGCGATCCATGACATTCAATTTAATGCTAGCTCTCAAGAAATGGCTACAACTGGCAATGATGGTACGATTAAGTTTTGGAATCGTAATGGCGAACTCCATCGGACGATCGAAGGCTTTAACGGTTTGAGTGTAGCATTTAGCCCCGATGGCTCTACCTTTGTTGCTGCGGATAAAAATGGCGTGATGAAATTCTGGAATTTAGCTAAACTAGAACGTAAATATCTCAGTCTCGATGCCGCCTACGCCAAAGGCTGTCGCCAATTACAAGAATACCTCGCTCATCGCCAATCCACCCATCCTAACTCCGAAGAGTCTTCGATTGAGTCTATTTGTAGATAGGGAATAGAGGATAGGGGATAGGGGATAGAGGATAGGGGATAGGGAATAAAATCCCCTCCTCTCCTGAGGGAGAGGCTACGCCAACGGAGGGGTGCCCGACAGGGCGGGGTGGGTAAGATCTCCGCAGCTCACTAACTCCTCCCACACTCCGCACACTCCTCGACAACCCCGCGTCTATATAGTACAATAGTATCGAAATGACATCTACCGTCTATGCAACTCATCCAACGGAAAACCCTAATTTATCAAGCAGGTAATTCTGATAAAGTCTATGAAGTCGATTTATCGGAGGTAGCGACCGATCGCTATATGGTAAATTATCGTTATGGCAAACGAGGCGGTACGTTGCGCGAGGGTGCGGAGACAGTTGCAGCGGTACCCCTTGTTGAGGCGCAGAAGGTGTTCGATCGATTGATACGATCGAAAGTAAGTAAAGGCTATTTAGAAGCAAGTGCAGCGGCACCTAGCACGGTTGCAGCGCAGGCGATTCCAGTTAGTGATGACGATCTGGATGCCAGAGAGCGAGCGATTTTGGCGAGATTGATGTTGGCGGTAAATAATCGCAAGGCAGTCGCCAAGCCTAGAGAATGGCAGATAAGTAGAGCAATTTGGCGATCGGGCGAGTTACAATTGACCGCAGCCGCACCGTTGTTGATGCAATTATGGGGCGATAATCCTCTAGCGAATTATAGTATTGCTTGGGCTTTGGGTAATTGTGGCGATGAAAGTGCAGTGGCGATGTTAGACAATGTTTATCGCCAAGCAAATGCACCCGCGCACATTCGCCGGATTGCGCTCGAAGCTCTATTCAAACTCAATCCTACCCAAGCAGCTCGACTGCGGGATGAATTAATTCTCAAGTTACCTCAGCCATTACGCGATTTAATTCAGCGTGGAGCAGAAATAGAGGAGATCGATCGAGCATTACAAGGTTATTTAGCTACGGCTAAACCTAAGCAGTTCGATGTGCTGGATATATTCTACCAAATCGATAGCGAATTTACTCGCCCGATCGTAGTTAACTTCGTTCGAGTTGCACCTTTTACGCCTAACTATTTTCAGCGATTGCGGCACATTTTTAAGATTGCTGAATATCGTCAAGATGCGGAAGTATTAGGAATTTTAGCTTATCGACTCGAAACAACTTCTCAATATTATAATAGTAATGGTTATTGCATTGATATTCCGAATAGCGATCGATATTTAACGCAAAACTGGGCATATAATTCTAAAACTGGTCGATACGAAGCGGCACAGACTAGCGAATTTAAAACAGAAATGAATCGAGCGGATAGCCAATTAGCTTATAGTGGTAAGACTCGTAATTACTTGCGGCGGCGAGTTTGGCGATCGCTCGGAGTTCTAGGTGAAGAGAATCGTACTGAATATGCACAGCTAGCCACAGGTATACTTTTACAATATAGCGATAACGATGCCGTACCGCCACAAGATAGCGGCGATTGTCGGTGGGATAAATATGCTCCTTATTTAGCATTCAATCACATTCTTTATACTAATAGTCCCCGCTATCTATTAGATTCTGGTAATGATATCTGGAGATGTCGCGCTAAATATAAAATTGGCGATCCCGTGCCAAATGTCCGCGAAGAAGCTTTCCCCCAATTGTGGGAACGATCGCCCGATCTATTACTGCAATTATTAGTCCAGAGTCAGTGTCAACCCATCCATGAATTTGCAGTCAAACCTCTAAAAACTTGCAGCGAATTTTGTCAGAAAATTCCGATCGATATCCTAATTCAACTATTAGAGCAACCATACGTAGCTACCGCCGAATTTGGGTTTGAATTGGCGAAATCGAGATATCAAGCAGATAATCCCCAGCACGATTTAATCCTGGCAATTGCTAATTGTGAGTATGCACCAGCCCGCAGTCAAGCACATCAATGGCTGCAAGCACAAATCGATCGATTCTGCGCGGACGATCGTTTAATTGCCGCATTAGTACTCAGTCGCCAATCGGATACGCAACTATTTATCCGTCGAATTTTAGGGACGGTAAATATTCCCGATCCTACCGTACAAATCATTATCGGACGGATCATAGCTGAATTACTCAACTTTGACGAGGCAAAGGTTGAAATTGTTGAAAATGCTACCCAAACGTTGACTACTTGTTTCCCAATTCAATTAAGATCGATTGGGTTAGAAATAGTGTTAGATCTGCTGCGCCATCCGATTCCGGCTTTACAAATTTGTGGGGCGCAAATTTTATTAAACCATCAAACTAATGTTCTCGATTTACCAGCAGGATTAATCGATGCCCTGATCGAATCTCCAGTCGAATCGGTTCGTGTCATTGGCGTACAACTATTCGGACAATTACCCGATGAAATTTTACTCGAACGAATCGAACTAATTATGGCATTTGTTACCCATGAGTTACCAGAAATTCGGACGACAATGCGATCGACGATCGCTCGACTCGCGGCTGGACATCCCACATTTACCACCACATTAGTCGATCGATTAATCGTTATATTATTAGCACCAGAAAAAGCTGAAGGACTGCATACATTTATCTCGCAACTGCTCCAAACTGACGTGCCAAATTGGATGAAAGCTACCAGTATCGAAACTACCCAGATGCTGCTAAAATCTGCTGCTACAGCCAGTCAAGAGCTAGCTGGCAAAATTCTCCAAGCTAATAGTTCACAATGGGCGCAAACATTAGATACCGAAAAAATTGCCGAACTCAGTCATCATGAAGTTCTCGCCGTTCGCGCATCTAGTTGGCAGATGTTAACTCAAATATTACCTCGCTTGCGCCAACAAGCTGGCGAATTACTCACCGCCACAATGGTAATGGCATCAAAATGGGAAGACTCCCGCCAGTTTGGTTTTCAATTGTTTGGTGAAACACTTACTCCCGCCGAACTCAGTCCGGCGATTGTAATTAGTATCTGCGATAGCAATCGCGAAGATGTTCGCAAATTCGGACGCGATTTAGTCGGTAAATGTTTTCAACAACAAGATGGTTTAGAATATTTACTTAAATTTAGCGAACATCCCACTACCGACATGCAGCTATTTGCCAGTCAATATTTAGAAAGTTATGCCGCAGGTAATCTGGAAAGATTTCAAGAATTAATGCCGTATTTTACTCGCGTTCTCGCCCAAGTCAATCGCGCTAGAGTTGCCAAGCAACGCATCTTTACATTCCTCAACAGCGAAGCTGTTAAAACCGAAGCTGCTGCTAAATTAGTCATCGAAGTTCTCACTCGCCAATCGGCTTCAATTGCGATCTGCGAAAAAGCTCGTGCGTTGGAAACTCTACTTAAAATTCATCAATTGTACCCACAATTATCAGTACCAATTTTTATTAAGCCATTACCTATGAAAACATGATTTCTCTAATATCTATATACTCGATTCGCGATCGGGTTGAGCAAGTTTAGTCGCTCGATCCTGCTCCAACAGTTCTGCAAATCTGCCAATATCTTGAGGTTGATGCCATTGAGGATGCGGATTTGCATAAGCACGATCCGCAAGAGTTTCAAAAGCTTCAATATCGTCAGGATGGGCGATTACATAAGATCTCAATTCAGCTTGAGACATCACTTTAAAATCTGGTTTCATTAATTAAACCTCCAGAACCCGTTTGGATTAATTGTTATCTCAATTCCTTCCCCAGCTAACATAAACATGTCACCAGTACGTCGATCGAAACGAACTAAATATATCGGTCTATACATCCTTGTTAGATCCTGCGATAGTTGAAGACAAGTCTCTGCTTGAGCCGATGTCGAACTGAAATTAGACATTAATTATCTAAATACTATTATAACTAACCTAGTTTATCCAGTCACCATCACCGATCGATCGAAATAAAGGACAATATTAATGGAATTTAATTATAGCTATTCAGGTAACAGTAGAATTTCTGGCAACGGCGATCGGACTAATATGTCTTTTGCGCCCGATGTCACCCGTAGTCCCACTTATTTTCGGGGCGAATTGCGGCAAAATATTGCTTTTCGCGAAGCAATTAGCGCACTCCACGATGTCGTCGTCTCAGACTTACGTTTTCAACCTAAAGACAAAACCGCCTATAAAGAATGGGCGGCGCAACGCAACGATCTCGATTGGCAACTTATCGCCACCCAAAGACAAAGCGTTACCGATAGATTGCGCGAATTAGATGCCGAAATGAGCGACTTGCGCCGTCGTAGCTCGGAACGAACCAGCGAATATTACAAATCCGTGCGCCGTTATTTCGACTACCTGTACCAAAAAGATCGCGATGCGTGGTTTGTATTAGATCCGGTAATTACCGTGCATCCTGACGAAGTATTCTTCGAGTGCTTCAGTCAAGACGAATCTAGCTATGGGCGACTCGGCGCGAGCTACGAAGTTTTTAAAAACGTTGGCGACTTCGCCTGCGGGACGACAAATGTCGATTATTCCGCCGCTTTGTACGATGAATTTCAAAAAATTCGCACTTATAAATCCACCATTTTTGAAGTAGATCCCTCTGGTTTTGGTGTCGAAACTGCGGGCGAGGCGGCTTATAAAGAGGTGAAAATCGATTTGCCCGACACATGGGTGCGCGGCTTCCTGCAAGTCAATTCAGCGATGTCCTTGCCCGCTGTCAGCTTCGATCTCCACCCGATGGATATCTATAATCTTTGCTTGGTACTCCGCCGCCGTAAAGAGAAAAATGGCCCCCGCAGTATGAAATATATCCTCAAACCAGGCGAACCAGTTCGCGTAATTTTCGAGCCGTGGAATTTGGAAGTAGTTTGCGATCGATCTTTTTATCAAGGTAATAAACCCGAAGAAATTCGCGTTTGGGGAAGAAGACGGTTATTAATTTTAGAACGATTGATTCCCGTCGCGCGTAAATTTACCGTTCACTTATTAGGCACGGGTTTACCATCTTTTTATGTTGCCGATCTCCACGATTTATCCTTCACGCTCGGTTTATCCGGTTGGACGGCAAATGATTGGGCAAAAGCCGGAAATTTCGATCTAATGGCTCCCCGCGCGACGGTAGATGATTGGACGAAACAAAAAGTATTTGCCGGATTGCAAGAAAATTGGCTCGAATCTCCAGATGCGCTGGCGAAAAGATTGAAACTCGATCGCAGCTTAGTGTTAGGTGCCTTGAGTGCTTATACCCAAGCTGGACGCGCGATTTTCGATCTGAACAAACAAGTCTATCGCGTTCGCGAATTGACTCAAGAACCACTCCCGATCGATCGATTGAGATTTGCTAACGATCGCGAATCAGCCGCGACTGGATTCTTAACTAAAAAAGTAGTTAAAGTCGATAGTTCGAGTATCGATACAGGTGGTACGCTCCATTTAGCCGGGACGATAAAAATTCAATCGCAAACATACAAACCCACTCTAGAGATCGATCGAGACGAGCGATTAATCGCTGCTAATTGTACCTGCAATTGGCACCAGCAGAATAAGTTATTCAAAGGCCCTTGCGAGCATATTCTGGCGGTAAGAATGCAGTATCAGCAGTCATTAGTCAGACTGTAATAAGCTGTTAATTATTTAAATCTCACTCCAATCTTTAATAAAAGCCTGGGCTTTTTTATAAATCGGACTGGTGGATGAGATTTTTTTAGCTAAATCGATCGCGGCTTTTAACTCACCCCGATCGGCGGTGGCGATCGCCTCAACTAGGCGTGCGGCATCGGTACTGACGATTTGGGCTTGGGCATAGTCAGGATTATTTTGGGAAATTTGCTTGGCTGAAGCGATCGCTTCTTTGAGCTTACCGCCATCGACTAATTTCATGACAGCAGCCAAATTTGTGGTGGCTGTGTTATTGCTATTAGTTATAGGTGCTGTAACTGTCGGCGATGATTCGATCGGAGTTTCAACAACCACATCCGGCACTATGGGTGTAGGTTTGGGGTGGGTAAATAGATAGATGCCCAGAATTGATGCTAACCCGGCTAACCCACCGATCGCGATCGGCAACCACGGAATCGGGCGGGACGATTTGGCGTTGGAATCAGCTCCTGCGACTGGCAAGCGGGTTTGTACCTGTGTTTCGAGATCGGGTGTCAATCCAGTTTGGGCGGTAGAAACCGATTGAATAGGCTGATGCTTGCCTAATTCGATCGGGCGGGGTTGGACTTGTGTGCTTCCCTCTACTGGGGGTGGCGACACGATCGAAGTAACTGGAATCGGCGTGGGCGTGACATTAGGCGACGATTTAATCGGCTGGGCGATCGTTTCTTCGAGAGGAAGGTTGGGAGTTGAGGCGATCGGCTGGGGCAGGTTGGGAGTTGCCGCAATCGGTTGAGCGATGGTTTCTTCGAGGGGAAGGTTGGGAGTTGCGGCGATCGGTTGAGCGATCGTTTCTTCTATGGGTGTGGGAATTACCTTGGCGATCGTTTCTTCTGTGGGCGTTAAAATTACATTGGCCATTACATTGGCCATCGTTTCTTCTATAACCGTTAAAATTACATTGGCCATCGTTTCTACTTCGGGTTGTGGGGCAACCGGACGCGGTTGGACGATCGTGCTGCCTTCAGCGGTAATATTGACACCAGAGCTGGCAATTGCAGCTTGGAGAGCTTGATTGAATTCGGCTACCGATGTAAACCGGAGATCGGGAGTTTTTTCCAGACATTTGCGGGTAACGGCTTCTAGACTAGCTGGTAAATTACCGCAATTGGGTTGCGATCGCAATGAAATCGGTTGCTCGGAAGTATGAGCGATAATCCACGAGGCTTCGCTCATCGGGCGCGGTTTGATATTAAAGCCAAAGGGATCGGCACCACTGAGCATCTCATATAAAATTACGCCCAAACTATAAATATCCGATCGGGCATCTAGCTCGCGATCTCCCATCATTTGTTCGGGTGAAGCATAGCGGAGCGTGCCTAAAAAGGTATGTGTCAGGGTTTGGTTTTGCCGATCTTTATAGCGAATTTTAGCAATCCCAAAGTCTACAATTTTTACCCACTCGCCCAAATCTGTCGGTTGTAGAAAAATATTATCTGGCTTGAGATCGCGATGGATTACCGCTTCGATATGTTCGCCATCGGGTAAATCTACCCCTTGATGCGCCAACAGCAACCCGTTGCAAATTTGACTGATAATTTTTGCCGTCCGATCGATCGATAGTTGATGCTCTTCTCTAAGTAATTCTCCCAGTGTAAAACCGCGTAAATACTCCATCACATAAAAGGGATATCCTTCTGGGGTGATTCCCGAATCCATAATGTTGACAATATGCTCGTTAGATAGGGCGGCACAAATAGCAATCTCATGCTCGAACCTTTGTCTCATTTCTGGCGATTCTACCAGGTTATCTTTGAGCAGTTTTAATGCTACTTGTTGCCCGATCCGGGTATCTGTCGCCAAAAATACATCTCCCATCCCGCCGCCACCCAAGCGTCGATCCAACCGATATCGCTGATTATCGCCAAGCAATCGACCGATCCAGGGATTAGAGTGATAAGGAGCATTCATAGCACAAAGTTTAATTAGGGATGAAGATTTAGCGGGGAGACGGGGAGACTGGGGGCGGGGTGGAAAATCCCCTCCGAGGAGGGGTGCCCGTAGGGCGGGGCGGGTAAGCTCTCCGCAGCAACTCTAAAGCTGTCTGTCGGTAAGCATGAAGTTCGGCATAATTTCGTTACGAAAATACCCAATTCATTACTAAAATTTAGTAACACCCTGCACTTAATAAATACACCAATTATAGTGGTTAACCAAGTCGAACGATCGCATTGACAAAACCTCGCTCTCAAATCTCAACTGCGATGGATTCAACATCGCTCGATCGGGGAATCCAAATTGGCTCTCTGGTTGCATCAGCTTGTAAATATGCGTGGTTTTGCAACAGGAACTCGATCGCTTTCTGAAAGTATTTAGCATCATGCGATTCAAATACGAGTTTGTCTAGATCGATCGCATCGATCTTAGTCTGGATCTTAGTCCGAAACTCGTCATTGTCGATCGATTCCAGTGTCAATCGTACATACTCTAGCGGCGTTGTCGCCACTAGTTCTCCCAATCCAATTTTCCTCATTAATTTTGCTCCCGCACGACTGTACCATCGATCGCCTTCAAATACCACAGATGGTTTGCGTAAGTACAAGCCATCGACGATGACGTTGCAGCCGCCAAAATGATAAGCATCTAAGCACATATCCCCCTCTGCCATGATGTCCATATATTTGTCATAACTTTGATAAGGGTAAACACAAACATGCTCTGCACCTACGATCTGCTCGATATCGCGCACGAACGGTAAAAAGTCATTTTTACAAGTCAAGCCACCGCCTGCAAAAATTCTAAATAGCACATGTTTATTCGCAGTTGTCGCAATTTCTTGTAGCGATCGTAGTAATGGATCATTTACTTTTTGAGCGTACCAAGGACAATTAATAATAAAAGTTGATAACAGTTCTGGCGAGCGATTAACCTTATGCTGGATCTGATAATTAGGTTGCTGATGAATCGCTCCTATCCCAGGTAATAATACCAACCGTTCGGAATAATTACGTTGGGGATTATCGGCTACTTCTGCATCGCTACCGCTGATAAAGTAGTCAATTTTACTACCAAAAGTACTAACAGGATGACCCAATCCACAAATTTGAATCGGGGCGATCCGCAGATTTGCAAGTAAAATACTTTCAGGGATCATCCCGATATCGGGAAAATAAATAGCTGCAAATTCATTAGTTTTAATTCCGCTCAGATCGAGCTTACCATCGACATTTTTGAGGTACTTGACTGCTTTAAAATATGTGGTGTCGATCGGTAGATTACGATCGCCTAAATGAATGAGTGTCAATTCATACTTATCTGCAAGTGTAGCCACATATTCTGAAAGGATTCGATAAACTGAATGCTGGGGAAACCAGCAGCCTGAGACGATCGCGATCTGGTTCGGCTGGGGTGTGTTTTCGATGTGAATACTTTTAACTAGCTGGCTATTCTGGATCGATCGATTAATTTTTTGCTTGAGGATGCGATCGAGATCGCCGTCGATATAAGTCGCCCCAAAATAGAGATTATCGATATGATAAAATTCAGTCAGTCGATCGTCATCGTAAAGAATATGTTCGCGCAAATTTTGATAGACGACTCGATTGACTAATCCCGATCGATATAGTTCTAAATAATGGGAATACCAATGACTAGCGAGTTCGGGATTAGTATCGAATAGCATCCGCCGATCGATCTGGACGGTATTTCTCGCCGAATAGAGCGTCAGCAGTTTCACATAATTTTGTGGTTGGGCATTTAATAATTCTAAATATGGATCGGTCGTTCTAAAATCTGAAATTGCCACTAAATTAGAAATCGTGAGATTAGATTTAATGAAACTTAGTCCATCTCGATCGGTTAATATATAGTCCGGTTGAGTAAGAATATATAGAAAATTTTTGACAAATGCATTAATGAAATATCGAGACTCGTCCGTCAGCTCGACATAAGTGACTCGATCGAAATAGCTTAATATCTGTAACAGTCGATCGGAGAGTCGATCGTAATTTTTATCAGCATAATCTTGCAATAATTCGCGAGGATTAAATTGAATATCTACCGAATTTTGTACGCCCATATTCGCTCTCGATTAAGCCGTTACTCACCCCGTCTTTTGGGTGTGAGGAGTGTGGGAAGTAGATAGAGTTTAAATCCCCCAGTCTCCCAGTCTCCCAGTCCCCCCGCTCCCCGCTTCCCCCTCTTAGAATTTAGACTCAGGTTCGCCAATTAAAATAAAAGCCGCCCAATTGATGGGAATGGGATTGGTTTTCTTGGTTTCTAACATCGCCAGCCGCAACGAGCGGGCGATATTTGATGTCTTAGTAAAGTTCTGATAAAAAGACACCATTAAAGTTCGGGTGGAGAGATCGGGGACTGTTCGCAAGGAGACAATCGTACTCGGTACTCCTGTCGAAATCCACGCCCGCGATAAGCCAATGACACCATCGCCAGTAATTCTACCTCGCCCCGTATCGCAGGCACTTAAAACTACGAGTTTGGCATTAAGTTTGAGGTTCAAAATTTCACGGCTAGTTAGCAAGCCATCATCTGTTCCGGCGGGAGCTAGTGCCAGCGCGCCCGGAACTTCAGTAGAATCTACCCCAGCAATGGACACATAATTTAACAATCCATGCGTAGCCAAATGCACGAATCTCGCTTGTGAAAGTGTCTTGAGAAAGTTGGCTTTCGTGGCACTTTTCCCCATCATCGGCTGCGTATTTAGCAACTGCGAAATTTCTTTAGCTTCTTGCTCCGAACCGGGCAAAGCAGCCAGTTGAAATGGCGGTTCGCCAATTTTATTCACAATTTTGGGCATGGTGGGATTACCCACGACAACAGCCGATCGATTGGTATCGTTCGATTGAAGTTGACGTTGCCGATCGGTAAAGTTTAACACTTGAATTGAAGGTGCCGAAAGTACGGTATGCTTTTCAATTAAAAATTTCCCATCGGGCGATTGTAACGCTGCAAATGGCACCCGAAACAGCGAATCTTGAGGAATAAAAATTACGTAGTCATCGGGATTTTGGGGGAGTAAATCGGCAATTGGGGCGATCGCGATCTGATAGAGTTCTCTAAGAGCTGGATATTTGCCTTTGGTAAATTTAGCGATCGATGGTTCGATATCTAAACAGTCTTGACGATCTGGCATCAGACAGCGAGACGCATTAGTCAACTGTTCGAGCGTAATTTTCTGCTGTCGGAGGGATTTAAGATCGACTTGGCGAAAGGTAACTTTTCCATTAGGCTGAACTACCCAAATATATAACTCGGCGGCTTCTCCGCGTTGTTTTCCCCGAAATTTAAACTCTTGGTCGGCGACGATCGAATAAGATACTAAAGTTGCTTGATGTTGTTTGGCAATCTGGCGAATTTTGTCGATCGAGGGGGTCGAAATATCTGCGGATTCGCGGCTAGGTTGACTGCTGGCAGTTGAAGTCAGGCGATTTGCCAATCGGAGCGCAAACGCCCGCGCTCGACCTTGCTCGGCGGCTTCTAGAGCGGCTTCTGGCTTGCGATCGGCAATGAGTACTTGTTCGAGGAGATTATAGCTGAAAGCTTGAGTATCAAAAATCGAGACTTGCTCTAATTCACTTAGTGAAGATCTCATTCGATCTAAAGTGGCGATGGCACTGCGGAGCTGTTGTTGTGCGTCGGCTAATCGATTGGTAGCGAGGAAAGTGTGGGCGAGGCTATTGCGGGCGAGAGCTTCAGTGCGGGGGTTTTTACTGGCGATGGCAATATCTAGACTTTGTTGGTGAGATTGAATGGCTTTGGCGTATTCACGCCGATCTTCATAAATTAAGCCTAAATTACTCAATACTTCGCCTAATAGTTGCGGGTTTTCGAGTTGTTTGGCTAGCGTTTGTGCCTGTTGGTAGGTGGTGACACCGAGATCTTTATCTCCTAACAGATAATGCGTCGTACCTAAATTAATTAAAATGCCAGTTTGTAGGGTACGATCGTCGAGGGTGCGGACAATTTTGAGACTATCTTGATAAAATGTTAATGCCTTTCGATCTTGCCCCTGATTGGTATAAACTGCCCCCAAATTACTAAGGATATTTCCCTCTTGCTGGGTATTTTTGGTCGATCGAGCGATTTCTAAACCCTGCTTATATAATGGAATCGCCCGATCGTAGTCGCCGATAATTGCGTAAGTATTGCCGAGATTACTGAGAACTTGTCCCTCAGCTTGGCGCATATTTAACGATTTAAAAATTGTCACTGCTTGTTGGTTGATAGTTAGGGATTTGGGGTAGTTACCCAATCGCTGATAAGCAATGCCTAAATTACCCAATGTCTGCGCTTGAATTTTGAGATTATTTGTCTTTTTAGCAAGCTGTAATAATCGTTCGCCAGATTCAGTCGATCGGGTGTATTCTCCTAAATCTAAATAACCACTATTTAACACACCTAAAGTGGCAATTTCGCCCTGTTCGTCGCGATCTTTTTGATATAATTTAAGTGCTTGCTGCCATGCTGTCACGGCTTGTTTGAGCTGGCGATCGCGATAATGGGTTACTCCAGTTTGGAAAAAATCGCTAGCAGTCGTCTGGGCGATGCGATCGACTTTATTACCTAAATTAGTTGACAATTGTACCCGATCTGTGGCAATTGCTGGAGCTAAACCGATCGCCAACAGATATACACTCAAAATGCCAACTTTAATGTTCATTTGATTATAGCAATCCTATTTTATTTATGATCTATCGAACCGCAGCGATTTGCGCTCGTCGGGGAACCCGACGGTTTAGCAAATCAAGACAGAGGCGCAGAGGGCGCAGAGAAGAAAGGAAGAAAGAAAGATATTCTCACCATTCATTTAGGACTACCATATTTTTATTTTATGGCTAAATACTCATATCTCCCGATGGTTTGGTGTTGGGCTTCTGGGGGTTGGGAGTTGGAGTCGTTGGGGTAGCATCGGTAGGATTAGGAGTTGATGGTGTGGTGCTGGGTGAGGTATTCGCTTCGACTTTAATGGCAAATCCTTTAGTTACTTTCTGTCCGTATTTATCGGTAGCCGTGAGTGAAATTTGAGCTGGTATTGCTGGAGTGACAGGAATTTGTTTGGTACCCGATTTTTGGACGGTACCGAAGGGATTGAGTTCGACTTGGATATTTTCTTCGCCATCTACTTGCCAGTTCAGATTTAAGGTTTCACCTTCTTTGACGACAATCGATTCTGTCTCGCTACTATTGAGTGTGAAACTAACTATCTTTAATTGTTTGGGTAATACTTCGATTTTGACTAGTTGTGGCGCAGCGGGTACTTTTTTAGATTTAGAAACAGTAATAATTTCTAGTTGATATTTACCAGCCTGATTGAGTTCGATCGGGACACCAGTACACGTTAATTGCATGGTTTTGGCTTCCGTTTTACAGTTAGGATCTTTATCAATTTGCGCGCGATCGATCTTCGGTTCGGCGGTGATTTTGCCATCTTCGGTTTTGGCAGTAATTTTCACTGCTTCTAGTTTATCTGGATATTTAATTACCCAATTCAGCAATGGTTTATCGCCTCGGTTATAAGTCGATTTATCTGCTTTAACTTCTTTAAATTCTGGTTCGGGCTTGGCTGTTATTTCCACTTCATCTGTGGTTTGTGAAGCTAGTACCTTACTATCGCGATCGAGTACTTTAATTTCAAAAGTATATTTACCTGGCTCCTTAGCTTCTGTTGTAAAGTTGCGACAAGTTAGCACCCGGTTTTGCTGGGTACATGGTGCTTCAGTATTTTCTTTCTCACCAATCAGATCGGTAAGTTGTAGTTCTCGTTCGCTGGGAATCGGCCCTTTAATTGCCAGTTTCAAAGATTGCATCGCCTGAAAATCATGAATTTCCCAATTTAATAATACCCGATCGCCTTCACCCAGCTTGCGACTTTCGGGGGCAAACTTTTCTAATCTTAATGAATTAGGTCGAAATAGCATCCAGCCGATCGCGCCTAAGCTACCTAAAAATCCTAAAATAACTAATAGTAATAGTAATAATTGCCACCAGGGTCGCGGTTGCCAAACTAACGTTTGGGGTGGGATAATTTCAGTAATCGGAAATTTATCTAGATCCTGACAATCGATTTGAAAATTAATAAATAATCCCGCTCCGATCCAGGGTTGTTGCCACCAATGATTCGGTCGAACTCTCAATTGGACGACAGTATTTTTAGCAGGTAATAATCTTAACCGATCGGGTGTAAACCCATAGGTGCAAATTTCGGTTTCAATTTGAGTTTTGGCACTAAAAGCCATTTGTCGGACGGTATTACCCAAGTTAGCTATTTCTAGTTCGTATTGTCCATCGCTCCGGTTAATTTTGCCCAAAATAGTATTTGTTTTAACACCGAGCCGATAAACTGGCGGAATTTGGACGTAGACCAAATCCAACATCATTAAATTGGGTGAATTTTCTGAATGTAACCGGAGCGTAAATGAATAATTACCAGCCAATACATCGACTGGCGGATGAAATTTCAACCAAATTTGTCCGACAGTAGTAGGATTGAGTTCTAGTCGGGTAGCACCCGATCGCAAGCCAGCATCCGCACCGATAGCGGGATATTCGATCGTCAGCCAGTCTTCTTCTAAATCGGCACAACTCAGTCTAAAACTATCAACGCGACTAGAGCGATTATTAACGGTGATGCCTACTTGTAAAGGCGTACCAGCCTGATAAATTAGCTGTTGTTTGGGATTGCTCGTCGGTTGTAAAGTAAACGTCGGATCGTACTCGCGGACGATCGTTTGTTCGGCTAATAACACCTTAATTTGCTGCGGAAACTGAATCGGCGTATCGGCAGGGTAATGTTGGGGCGCATCGACAATTACGGCATAATCGTAGGTACCGGGCAAAGTATCGATCGGAATCGGTACCTGAAAACTCACTTCAATACTTTGTTGTGGTGCCAATGCTACCCGTTCGCACGGCGAAATCGACAATCCGCTAAATAGTTGAAAGGCTTCATCCAAGAATATATCGATAATCGCATTTTGGGTGCCTTGATTGATCGCCACCACATGGAGTTCCAATACTTCTCCAGGCATCCCCGATTGCACTCCGGGCGGATTGATAATTACTTTGAGTGGGCTAAATGTGCCTGACATTGACAATGTTTCCTCAATTTATCAGTTGATGTAGTTTAACCTGAAAGTCTTCACCGCCAGTAATAATTGCCACACCTCGATCGATTGTTTTCAGATCGATGCTATTAATTTTACGATCGCCACGGTAAATCTCTTGTCCGATTGGCGACTTAACCCGATCGAGTTCGTATTTTGGTGTCAACCACCAGCCCATTAATTTACCATCATCCCCACCACTGACTAATAACTTACCATCTTCGCTAAAAGCGATACTCCGAATTGCTTGTTTACTGGCTTGCCACCTGGCTTTAACCCCGGTGGAATGACAATTTAGTTCTTTGACCCCCTCTGCTGCCGCACCGCCGCTCTGGGCGCAACTAGCCAAATCCCAGATGGTAATATAACCATCCGAATCGGCAGTCGCCAGGGTAGCTGGTGTATTGGGTGCAAATGCTAACCCCCAAATAAAATCGCCAGTCCCCGCACTGAGTTTTTCGTCTAATTTGGCTAACTTTTGGATTGCTAGATTGCTACTATTAGCTTCAAAGTTCCGATTTTGCCCCTGCCAGACGACAAACTGCTTGTAGTTACCCCCGATCGCTAATAGATTGCGATCGCCGCTCAGAGCCAACGAGCGCACCTGAAAACCGATTTTAAGCTGACTTTTAAGATCGATCGAATGCTCCGCTGAGAGTTGAAATTGGCGATCTGCTGCGGATCTTTGCCACATTTGGACGGTACCGCTACCATGTCCGACAAATAGATAATTGGAATCTTGACTGAATACCAAATCGAAAACGCGATCGTCGGTTTTTTGTTGGGGTGCGACTAATTCGGCAGTCTTTTTCGCCGTCGTCACATTCCAGAGTTCGACATTGCCATTTTCCAACCCCGCCGCCAACCGATTGCTATCTTCGGGCATCAACCGCACCACGCTAACCGCACGGTTGGGGGTTGCCAATAACCCTTGCGGCGGCTGCGATTTGCCGCAGGCGGTGGCTTGACTGGCAACCAGGCTTCGGGCGGGGACTAATTTCTGGCTATCTCTTTGCCACCGCCGAATCGTACAATCATCCGATCCGCTAATTACCGTATCGCCATCGCCGCTAAACCGGACAGAATTGACAAATTCTGTATGCGCGATCGTCCCAGGCTTGAGCAGCAGCGCGATTAACCCCCCGATCGCACCAAGCGCGAGTAACTGCAACCACAACGGCACGATCGGTAAAACCTTAATCGTAAATGACTCGGTAGCCGGGTCGGTAGTGCCTAATCTTTGGTCTGAGAGGACGGGTTTAGCTTCAAGGTGCAAAGTTTTACCAATGCCCACCCAGGGGCGTTTGGTGGCGATTTCGACGGGGATGGTGGTAGTTTGTCCCAGATTTAAATTCGCAGTTGGGGGTACAATCGGTTCGCAGAGATCGAGATCTCGACCTTGAATTAAAATATCTACTTGTTGATAGAGATTACTATCGTTTTTAATTGCGGCGGATAGAGACGTGGTTTTCTCTTTCCAGTTGGGGAGCCATCGCCCCTGCGCGGGTAATTGAATCTGTTTGGGTGCGATCGTCAAGCCAAAAAACCCGACTGGTAAAATCTCGATATTGCCCGTATTACTCGATGCTGGCAGATCGAAACCCACCGCTTCAATTGTGAATGGATAATTTTGACTCGGCGATTTGGTTACCGCTGGGGGCTGACATTGAAAATTAACTTCGGCTTGACTGGCTGGAGCCAGCGATACTCGGCGTTCGGCACCACCCATTAGCCAACCTGAATCGATCCCGGCTAATTTGAGTACCACCTCAATGAATTGCTGACCCAAATTTCGCACCCGCACCGGAATATCGACAGTATTGCGAGGATAAATTTGAAACTGTCTGACGGGTAACTCTATACTAATTAGCGACGGTCGCCGATCGGATTCGATCGTCAATCTGACTACCAGCCGACGTTCTTCGCGCAATTGGGGCGAAAATACCCGCACCGTTAAATCGATTGTCCCGACAAATCCCGGTACGGGACTTTCAAAGATAATCACCTGAAAAGTAGTCGTACTTCCGTGAGGTTGCGCTGCGGCAACTTCTGGCGAGATTTTATACCATTTATAACCCGAACTGAGATTTTCACCAGGAGCGGAAACTTCAACGTGAAAATTAGCAAATTGATCGCTATTATTGCCGACGCTCACCTCAAACGAAACAGGCTGTTCTGGCGATCGAAACGTCAGAGCGTGAGTTGAAAGACTGGCTTCGATCGCGCTATTTTCCATTTATTTTTTAGCTATATTTTGATACGTCGCGATCGGAATTGCCCAACTTAAAGCTTCCATCTTCTCGAAATTCTCGACTGAAGGCTTCGTCCCATCGGCAAAGATAAATGCATCGATGCCCTGGACGGGATACTTTAGTCTACCGTTAATCCCGATCGATTCACCCTTGTCATTAAATACTGGCCCACCACTCATTCCCGATGCCACATCATTGGTATAACCCAAACTATATCCATCTGGTAAACTCTGCTGTAAAATCCAACTCACTTTGCCAGATGTAAACCGAAATGCTTTACGTCCCCAATTAGTCGTATCCTCAATTTGGTCGGAATTAATCGACTGATTGTTAGGAAATCCGGCAGCATAAACTACTGAATCAACAGCTAAATTTTGAGAATTACCCAGCTTGACGACGCGATAAGTAGTTTCACTCTCAAATTCTACTAAAGCGAGATCTAAACCCTTTAATTTGGGTGCGGGTTTCATTTTAGCTGGATAAATTTTACCATCGGGCGATAGCACTCGATATTTACCTTTTTTACTGGCATCTAATACATGCTGACAAGTCAGAATCGTATAAGTATTATTCGTGCGATCGATTATTGCACCAGAACCCGGTGCCGTATCTGTCAAAATTCTGACAGTTACTTCATCGGCAATCTTTTCGACCGTTTTGGCGTTTTTATCTTCAGTTGTGGCTGGCGTTACCTCTGGAATATTAACAACATTCGGACTCGATTGACTGATTGGGGTTGTCAGCTTTGCAGCAGTTAATTGCTTAATTTGCCATCCGACGATCGCGACTAGGGTAATCGCGATCGGAATCGTCCATCTCTTTTTATCTAACATCAATTCCTAACTATTCGGAAAATTGTGATTGAGCTAGGGCGATACCCCAGCTCAATCTTCCCTCGCACCCGATCTCCAACTAGTCTAATTTGGTTCTTCAGCATTAGGATTGGGATCTTTCAATGCATTTTCGATCGCATCGCCATAAGTTGCTGGTTGCGCTGCGGGATCTTCGCCAGCCTTGCGTAAGATGCCACCACCAGAACCTAATTTACTGAAATTCAACAAGCCCGCGACGATGGTTTTTTCCTGTCCCTTCTCCTCTGGCTTTAAGCTAAACAAAATATTTTCAGAATTACATTTTTCTCCTTTCTTAGTAATATAACAAATGACTGGTACTGAGTTTACAATGCCATTAGTCATATCTAAATTACTAAGTTTGCCACTAATAGCTACAGCTTTAGTCAAACGTTGACTGACAATTTGACAGCGTTTCTCTGGCGTATACTTACTACCAAAAGATTCATCTCTCCACGTAATCATCGGCTCAGTAATCCGATCTCCTCTCCGAGCGACTGTAATGGGTTCTTTTTTGTCGCCGTTGACTTTCATTCTACATTCAAAGGTAGTTTTAGGTGCGGCATAACTTGGTGCTGGTGCCAAGATAGCAGGCGCAGTCACCATGCTGAAAAGAACTAATCCTAATAATTTATGATGATTCGATGTTGATAACTTCATGAGTTTTATCTCTATTTAAACAATTAAATTAGCGATCCCTTTCTTTACCCAATTTTTAGACTACACCTTACCCTAGAATACCAGTTGATTTCAGTTTATCACCAATTTCAGAGCTAGTTTAATTTGGCTCGTCATTAGTGGCGTTAGGATTGACAGGCTCTTTCAATGCATTTTCGATCGCATCTCCATAAGTCACTGGTTTAGTCGCCACAGTCTGTCCGGGCGCACCGCGCATAATGCCACCGCCAGCACCTAATTTGCTAAAATTCAACAAGCCTGCAACGATGGTTTGCTCCTGCCCTTTCTCTGACGGTTTCAGGCTAAATAAGATATTTCCAGAATTACATTTTTCACCTTTCTTAGTAATATAGCAAATTACTGGCACTGATTTAATCGATCCGTAAGTCATATCCAGATTGCTGAGTTTACCGCTGGTAGCTACAGCTTTAGTTAAACGTTGACTGACAATTTGACACCGTTTTTCGGGAGTATAAGTGCTGCCAAAAGATTTGTCTTTCCACGTAATCATCGGTTCGGTGACTCGATCTCCTCTACGCGCTACCGTCACGGGTTCTTTAACATCGCCGTTAACTTTAGTTCTACATTCAAAGGTGGTTTTAGGTGCGGCATAACTTGGTGCTGGTGCTAAAACAACAGGTAAAACAACCATGCTGCAAGTAACAACTAGTCCGAGTAATTTAGCATTTGATGTTAATAAGTTCATAAGGTTACTCTCTGTTTGAATAATTAGATTGGCGATCGACTTCTTTACCTAATCATTAGACTACACCTTAAAAACAGAAGTTCCAGGAGGGAGCAAATAGTTACACGAGCTTTGACTTCAGAGGGTTTCTGAAAAATCTTATTGGCTTCGATCGTAAATCTGAATCCCCCTAAATCCCCCTTAAAAAGGGGGACTTCCGGATCTGGTTCCCCCCTTTTCAAGGGTGGCTAGGGGGGATTTCTAGGGTTTACGCTTAACAAACTAGACTTTTCAGACATCCTCTCAATCTGAGCTTGGTAGGGGCAATGTCTTGTCGGTTTTTTGATTCGGAGGTTCCCTCCGTTGGCGTAGCCTCTCCGTAGAAGATATAAAACCGCCGCTGTCTTGTCTCGCATAATCCGGGAGGTTTCCTCCCGGCTGCGTTGGCGAAGCCTCTGCCTTAGCAGATACCGCTTCATGAATTGCCCCTACCTCACTCACCAACTACCTATTAAGACTGAAGATAATGGACGATCGAATCTGCGGTAGCCATATTAGTTGCGAGTAAAATCTCATTGATATTACATAACCTTAATAAAGCTTCCTCATTTGCTTGTCCCGCTTGTGGTGGCGCGAAGAAATCCTTCAAGAAAATCACCGCTAATATATCACCAGCATTCACTAAAGAAGCAATTGTTTGGTAACCACCTGATGCACCACTGGAAATCTGTTGGTTGATTTCTAATCCTGTTTGTTGGCGCACATCATCCGCAATCGACGACCATGAGATCGTCAAACATTTTGCCAGAAAATCTTTGTGTCGCTCAACGATATCTGTCAGATCGGCAATTTTGCTATCGTGTGCGATCAGTACGATTTGTTTCTTACTCAACAACTCTGCTCCATTTCCATGATTGTATGCATTAAATCCACCAATAACTGCTGCTGTTGTTACGGCTGCGGCAATCGGAGCCATCGTATCCACAGTTAGTGGAATTTCTAACTCTAGCTCTGCTGAGGCTTCAGATTCTACCTCTGCTGTTTGGCGTTGCTCGAATGTGTCCATATCTTCGAGTTCGTCGGCAGTCAAGTCGAGGCTTTCTAAGCCTAAATCTGGTGTTTCTCCGGCGAGTTCGTCGGTAGTTAATTCGGAATTTTCCAAACCGAAAGCTGGTGTTTCTACCACCACTAATTCATCGACAACTAGTTCTACTGATGGTGGTATCGGCGAGTCTAATTCCGGCGCGAGATCGGCATCTGAGGCTAGTTCGCTTGCTAAGTCTGGAGCTGATGCGACTACACTCGGCGGTGAAATTGGTTCTTCATCAGATGCATTTAAATCTAATGCAAGTGGCAGATCCGTAAGATCTACTAGACTCAAATCATCATTATCTACTTCAGAAATTACTGGTTCTACAGGCACTACTGGCGGATCTTCCCCAACATTCCAAACATCATTAGTTAATGGGGGTAACGAATATGCTTGAGGAACTCGATCCAGCATATTTTCATCATCCGTTCGATCGACTTCTAGCGCAATTTCTGGCTGTGCTAATAAGTCTAAATCTGCCAAATCTTCACCTTCGCCGCTCTCAACTATTGTAGCTGGCGGTACTGTTTCTGGCTCGGCTAATTCTTCATTAACTAATGAAAGAGATGGCTGCGCTACATCTGGCTCTTCGCGATCGATACTTAGGTCTGAATGCTCTTCTAAGCCGCGATCGATCGGCTCGACAGCATCTAGCTCCTCATCGATCGATGCAGGCGATGGAGGGGTTTCTAATGCCAAATCTAATGAATTTTCTGCACCCCAATCGTCGCTAATTACCTCAGTTAGCGGCGTTTGGGCGAGAATGGGAGCCAGCGGATCGGTACTATCTAAATCGTCATCGAGCGATGCAAGCGATGGTGGAGTTTCTAATGAATCTGGTAAACTTTCCACTCCCCAATCGTCGCTAGTGACAGCAGTTGGGGGAGTTTCTGCTAAGATGCCGTCAAGCGGATCGGTACCATCGAGTAGATCGTCGAGCGATGCGAGTGATGGTGGCTGTGCAGTTAGATTTAGTGGCGTTGCGACACTCGATTCATCCTCAATCGCAGGAGCTGGAGGTGTTTCGGCAACTACCGGATCGGGTTGTGTTGAAATATCGATATTATCCTCGACAAGTCCGAGCGATGGTGGCTGTTGCGAACTGAGATCGGGTGGTGCGATCTCACTCGGATCGTTGATAATAATTCCCGATACAATTAGCGGCGCGATGGCTGCTGCGGCTGGATTGGTAGGAATTTCAACCTGTTGTTGACTGACTTTAAATAATGCCGGATCGATAACTTTAAAGACTGTGGCTGCTAATTCTGGTTCTTCTTCTACCTTGAGGATAAAATCGCCGATCCGAATCGTATCGCCAGCGTTCATCGGATATTCGCGCCCTCCATCGACTAATTCTCCATTAAATAACGAACCATTTCTACTACCGAGATCGGTAAAATAATAACTACCATCTTTAGTCGAAAATTTAGCATGTTGACGACTCAAATCGGCACCATCTAAGACTAAACCACATTCTGGCGATCGCCCGATCGTACAGTCACCTCTGACTTTGAGCGAGTTAAGATCGAATTCGGGAGCCTCTAGTTCGGGTGCTACTTCTGCATAGTAGATTTTTACTTTCATGATATTTTCTGGTTAATTTTATTTATTTCTTCAACCCAGCACTGGCGCGAGCTGTGTTCTAAATTCAAAATCTCCTCTTGCGACCAATGGAAATGATATGCAATGAAAGCTACCTCTTCATGTAATTGCGATAAAGGGTAGCTTACGACTCCCCCGCCAGTTCTAGTTTGACTGCGAATTGAGTATTGCAGTGGGGACACTGAGTTGGAATTTTGGCTTCGCCCTGTTGGTTGATTTGATTATAGTATTCCCGCAAAAAGGCAATATCTAGTATTTGTAAATTTTCTAATAGATCGGGCGTAACAGACGTGTAACTACCCAAGCGTGTAATTACCCGCGACAGCATAATTAATACTCCATAGGCAGGATTTTCGCGAACGTGAGGATCTTGTTGGACGATAATTTCATCTTTCGCTGTAGCCAGCCGCATTACCCCCTGCCGATTGACCCGTTGCCGATCGTCGATTAGTCCTCTCGGTAAAGTAAAGCTGAATTCAGTAGTGAGATTATCCTTGCGGCGCATAGTTTCAGTTGAAAGTTGAATTTTCAGGGTTTACCGATCGATCTCTATAATTTTATTTCTTAAATGAGTAAAATTAGCAATTATTATATATTTAGTTAAGATCGAAAGATCGGCTAAATTTTGTTCTATATTCTCTAACTACTAACCCCTGAGTCGATCGAGCGATCTGGCGATTCGATCGCCGCTCCAGCCGCCGCATTATTTTCTTCCCAGCCATTAATCTGACGATAAAAATCTTGCAGATAATTTAGATCTTGCGTAAAAAAATTTTCGACGATCGCCGGGCTAAGTTCCGAAAGCGCACCCAAACAAGTAATCACTCGCGATAAGATAATAATGGTTGCATATCCAGGATTAGCTTTAACTCTAGGATCGCGCAAAGGTGAAATTTCATCGATCGCAGTCGATAGTCGCATTACCCCTTTACGATGGAGTACCCCATCAGGATCTAAGTATCCTTTAGGGAGTGTGAATTCAAACTCTGTCGCAAACATAATTATCCTAAATTGTTACTATTTTAATTTGCATAATTTAGTTATTTTTTCCTACCTTTAGGATCTACGCGCTCGAATGTCTCGTAAGCAATTTCTAGTTCTTCAATTTCAATTGTAGTAGCACGCGCATTGAGGTCGGCAATTTTGTAACTGCTCGGCCAAGCCATGCCGAGATTAAATCTCGCTTGGATGTCTCCAGCTTGATCGTAAATGCTCAAATCGGCTTCACGACGCTGGGTAGACCAGTTGCCGTCCTGAACCGATTGAAACCAATTCCATAAGGTTTTAGAGCAAGTCATCCCCCGTTTAAGGGTGAGATTACCGCTTTTGACGTTACCAGGAATTTTAGTTCGGACAACTAATCCTGTGGTAGATTTCCCCCATTTGTTGGGAGTAACTTCACAGATTTCGATCGCATCTTGCGTGCGTTTCAATCCCTGACATTCTAAGAAAATACCGTCTACTTTCTCATTATGTTTATCTAATGTCAGTCCGACATAGAACCGATTGGCGGTAAGAATTTCAAAGTCAGGCATATTCGATTTTTAACGAGTAATTAAATAGGTTAAGGAGACATCGACAAGATGCCTCCTTTAAGTCATAAATAATGGCTGCTAGAAACTTACAGATCGTTATTGAACTCGTTTGATGCCTTCGTGAACTAATTCGATCGTTTCGGTTGCCATATCGCCCGATGATGCGGTTAATGTCGGCCCGGTATATTTACAGGGATAACAGTTTTCGATTTCCCATCGCGCTTGCATGTTGCCAGCTTGGTCGTAAGCCGATACCGAGCCGAGTTTGCGTTTGCTAGTCCAGTCGCTTTTACCACCCATATTTTTATTACAGGCTTCGTACCATTTGTAGAGATCTACATCGGTAGTCGCCACTAATTTCAGGGTAATATTCGTAAATTTAGCAACCGTCGGCGTGGCTTGACGAGTTGACATTCCACCCTTGGAAGAGCCATGAATCTCTTGAGCCGGAGTCGATTCCACGCCCAAGCCGCTGACTTCCTTAATGATTTTTTGTTCGAGACCTTGTGCTTCAAAATAAAATCTAGAAGCGGTTAAAAATTCAGACACGATCTAACTCCTATTTTTAATTTTGCTAGTTGTGTTTTTTCGAGGGGTAAAGGGTAAAGGGTAAAGGGTAAATGAGCAGCAGTCTCAAACCCTAAAACCTAAAACCCAAAACCCAAAACCTCAAACCTATCCCCTATTCCCCTTCAGCCCCATTCCATTGGCTGACTCGGAAGACAATAAATTCAGCAGGTCGGACGGGACAAATACCGACTTCGATATATAGACGACCGAGAATCATCGTTTCGGGTGGGTTTAACTCCGCATCGCATTTGACATAAAATGCTTGGTCTGGGGACGAACCAAATAAGGCTCCTTCTCGCCACAGCCGTTCGAGGAAATTACTCACCGTCCGGCGGACTCGCGCCCATAGATCTTCATCGTTTGGCTCGAATACCGCCCATTGCGTGCCGAGTTCGATCGATTTTTCGATATAACTCATTAAGCGACGAACGCTGATGTAACGCCATTCGGTTTTATCTGGTTCGACGAGAGTGCGTGCGCCCCAGATCCGAATGCCCCGATTGGGGAAACTGCGAATACAATTGATCCCTAATGGATTCAATAGTTCTTGTTCGCGGAAATTAGTCTCATAAGCCAGTCCGATGACCCCTTTGGGCACTTCATTCGCTGGTGCTTTATATACACCCCTGGTTTCATCGTTGCGCCCCCATACACCCATAACGTGACCGCATGGCGGTACGAGAATTGGTTTACCACCATTCCGGGGGTTGGGTACCTTGATCCAGGGATAATATAACGCACCAAACATCGATCGACGGTTGAATCGTTGCAACCAGTCCACTACAGCTTGAGGCTTAACGCAATCGGGCGGAGTATCGAGGACTACCATCCGGTTGGGTGGGTTGGGAATATCGCCGCTGGCGGAACCCTCGCACATACTCAGCATCAATTCCATAATGCCGTGTACCTGGTCGAGATTGATGACTTGGCTTTGATAAGCGCGCATCAAATCGGGACACGCTAACATGGTAATCTCATCGATTTCAAATAGCCCCCGTACGCCCGTCCGATCGTCCCGTACGCCTTCTAATTCGACGGCAAAGCGATCGGGTGAAGAAGTTACTAAGGGCGGTGTCAGCTCGTACTGTCCGTTGCTGGGGCGACGTGCGAGTGGTTGTCCGGTGCGAGAAAGTTCTTCAACTGCGACATACATTGAAGTTCTCAATGCTTCGACCGCGAAAGTTGCCACTGTCGCCGCCGCTTCGGGATTCATCGTTAAATGCTCGTATCGCTCTAATACTTCTTCACCCCGCCGAATTTGGAGATTGAAGTATTCGCCAGTATTGGGCGGAGCTTCACCTTCGGTACCTTCTGGGATCGGGCGCGGCGTACCGTCGCTAATCTGGAAGTTGAGCGCGCCACCAGCCGCCTGTTCGGGGCGGAGGGTAAATTTCAGGGTGGGACGATTGCCGCGTCCGGGAACTTGCATGACAATCGGTTCTGGCGTGCGCGGTTTGGGCGTTCCTGGCAATTGGGTACCGATACTAGTCACCCAACACCGCCCCCCACCGTTCATAAAATAGCCATATACCGAAAATGGCATGTAGGCATTAAAGTCGGTAAATCCATCGGAGTTGGGACGGGCAAAATAAGCCAGATATTGCGTCCAATTGGTAATCAACATCGGTTTGAATAATTCCGCATCGCCGCGAACGTCTTCGGTAAAACCGACAAATCCAGCCACCGCCGTACTGACACCTTCGATCGGACGACTGCCGCGATCGATTTCTTCTACATAGACACCGGGCGCAAAATAATCGAGTCTCGCCATGAAAATATCTCCAAGTTGCTGAATTTTATACCGGAGTTAGTAATACTTCTTTAATTACATAAGTCTGACTTTCTACCAAAAAATTCACAGTTTGTGGTAGATAATTGGGACAATCTATTCTGACAACATAGTTGCCAAAATGCAGATCTTCAATAAAGAACAATCCTTCCTCGCTGCTGAGTGCCGTTATTTCTGTCCCGACGACCGAAATTGTGGTGTCGGTCAAGGGTAAGTTGGTAACTGCATTTTTAACTATCCCCGCGATCGCTACCCGCTTGGTAATTGTCATCACATCGCTACCGGGCAAACATTTGTTTCGGATACTAACAATCCGATCCCAAACCAGCGATTTCGGCACCGTCTGTGCTTCAAAAGGTACGGTGACTGTTAAAAATAACGCCGCCCGTAAGGGTATTGTCAACGCACTCCATAAAGAGCTAATTTCGATCGCAGGTTCGATCGCCACTGTCATCGACAAATTACCATGACCTCGCAGTTCTGGTACCAAAAATTCTTCGCGTAAAGAACGATGCCGCAACAAAATAGTTAACGCTTCTGCAAGCAAGTGGTGTTCGCCTAAAGTAGTTTTGTCCCAAGCTGTTAATAGCAATGAGACATCGATCCAAGTCGGCGGCCAACTCACATTTGCCGTCTGCATCGATCCGGTTTTGTTACGCTCGAATTGCCTCCCAGAGTGTTGCAGCTGCTTACTTTCTCGTAAATCGTAGACATAAACGTTGAGAATTGGTTCTGTTGCTTCTTCTCGACGATCGATCGGATGACCGAAATCAATTTGCTTGGTACTGGTAAGAGAAGTACCCCCTGCCAGAATTTCTGCTAATGTTTGAAGGACGAAAATAAGCATCAGTCAGCCGATGGCTAATTTATGATG
>NZ_JANPLS010000033.1:0-34006 GCF_031422475.1 Chamaesiphon sp. VAR_48_metabat_403 | reverse complement strand
TGACGAAGTTGGTGCTTTCCTGATGGCAGATATCGCTCACATTGCTGGTTTAGTTGCTACCGGACACCATCCCAATCCCATCCCTTATTGTGATGTTGTTACCACTACCACCCACAAAACTCTCAGAGGTCCTCGTGGTGGCTTGATTATGACCCGTGATGCCGAGTTAGGCAAGAAATTTGATAAAGCTGTTTTCCCTGGTACTCAGGGTGGCCCCTTGGAACATGTAATTGCGGGCAAAGCAGTTGCCTTCGGTGAAGCTCTCCAGCCCGCCTTTAAGACCTATTGCGGCAATGTCATTGCCAATGCCCAAGCACTGGCTGGTCAACTGCAACAACGGGGCTTTAAAATCGTTTCTGGTGGGACTGACAATCACCTGATGTTAGTCGATCTCAGATCGATCGGGATGACGGGAAAACAGGCAGATTTACTAGTCAGTGGCGTAAATATTACTGCCAATAAAAATACTGTACCGTTCGATCCAGAATCGCCATTCGTTACCAGCGGTTTGCGCCTCGGTTCGCCAGCAATGACCACACGCGGGATGGGGACGACTGAATTCGTCGAAATCGCGAATATTATCGCCGATCGACTATTAAGTCCCGAAAATGATACAGTCGCTAACGACTGCATCCGCCGGATCGCCACCTTGTGCGACAGCTTCCCTCTCTATCCTCATCTAACCGCGACCGTTCCAGCCTTAGTATAGTTGAGTGTTAGGGTTTAGGTGTTAGGTATTAGGTGTTAGAGGGACGCTTGCGTCCTAACGCCCACAGCCCACAGCCCAATACCTAAAACCTAAAGCCCAATACCTAACACCTAAAACCCAATACCTAACACCTAAAACCCAATACCTAACACCCAATACCTAACTCGCGTAGCCACCTTTGCGAATGAGATCGTCAGGACGTAGATCGGAGACGAATTTGCGGAAATCTGCACGTTCTCGTTCGTCAGCATCTCGATCGACTGGAATTGAAGCGTCAGCAATTACTTCTTCGATTACCCAAATTGGTGCTTTCGTCCGAATAGCAATCGCGATTGCGTCACTAGGACGAGCATCTATTTCTCGAATTTGACCATTTTGTCTAATGGAGATCGAAGCATAAAAAGTGTTGTCTTGTAGGGAATTAATCGAGATCCGATCGACTTTGATATCGCAACTATCAAAGATATTGACAATCAGATCGTGAGTAAATGGTCTAGGTGGTGTTTGCTTTTCTAGCGCATTGACGATCGCTTTTGCCTGTTCTTGACTGATATAAATCGGTAGCGCACGACGATCGGCAGCATCTTTGAGTAGAATAATAGGACTGCGAGATACAGCGTCCAATGCAATCCCTGCTACTTTCATTTCGATCATGGTGGTTTCCTCTAGGTATTTATTGATGTAAGGTAGCTGAGAACGTTAAAGTTTAAAATAAAGTTTGAAATCGTAATTAGTCTAACAAGCCTACATATTCGCAATCACTGCGCTTATGTATCAAGGATGACCTACGAAATGCTCGATCGCTAATAGTAATTTGACTGAAAATAGATGTTTACAGGACTAGTCCAATCGCTGGGAAATTTACGCCTTTTGACTGAGGACAGGCTGGAAATCTTATGCAGTTGTTCTGGCTCAGAGCTAATTTTAACCGATTTAAGTATTGGTGATAGTGTAGCTGTTGACGGGGCATGTTTGACAGTAGAACAAATTTTACCACAAGGATTTATAGCGACTGTTTCCCCTGAGACTTTAGATCGTACAACGATCGGTCAAAAAGATCGCACATCTACCTACGTAAATTTGGAGACCTCTCTCCGTGTTGGCGGGAAAATTGGCGGTCATTTTGTTACTGGACATATTGACGGGATCGGCAGATTAGTCTCTGCTAAGGCTACAGCTACTTCCTGGGAGCTGCGATTTGCCGCACCGCTATCTTTAACCGAACAATGGTCTAGTTATCTCAGTCGTTATCTGGTGTCTAAAGGAAGCATTAGTGTCAATGGAGTAAGTTTGACGATCGCTGATTGCGATCCTGGCGGAAATTGGTTTACGGTGGCGGTAATTCCCCATACTTATGCACAAACGAATCTCTCCCAAATTCAAACCGATGGCTGGGTAAATTTGGAAGCAGATATTTTAGGTAAATACGTCGAAAAGTTGCTGTTACCGCAACATGATCGATCGAGAGAGCGGGAGATAATTACTCCTGATTTTTTGGCAGCAAATGGGTATTGAATTAGTGGAAAGTTGAATAACGTGAGTTAAGCCTAAGAGGCTGTTTGAAAAGTTTTCCTTAACGCTTTTTGATACCTCAGATACCGCATATCTCCTACGAGAGAATAGGTGTTTGGGCGACTTTGTAAATGGCTCAAGTAGTTTTTATTACCTCAGCCGACCCTTTTCAAACAGCCTCTAAGGATCTCCGCTTGCTAATTTTTGGCTCCGCTCTCTAACCGCCTGGGGATTAATCCCCAGGCTAACAGCTCAAGTCTGTAACAAACTGATAGATTCTTCTGAGTCTGTTTTAACAGACTTGAGTTGTTAGCACCGCACTTTAGTCGCGGGCGGTTCTGGAGCGGAGCAACTAAAATCAACCTAAAAAGTTGACTAATTCTGTCAATTTATCCCAGGCGACACCGCTACTTAATACTGTTTGTGCTATTTCGATTCCAGCTTGATGTGCGCCTACAGGTACAATACCGCCGACTTGTAGAGCCAGTGAAGTGTTGAGCGCGACTACATCTCGTTGGATGGAAGTTCCTTTGCCTTGTAGAACTGCGGTAAGAATTGCTGCATTCTCAGATACATTACCGCCTTTGAGTGCAGTAATCGGTGCGGGGGTAAGACCCAATTCTACCGGATCGATGCTGGTGAGTTGTACTTGCCCATTTGAGAGGATTGCTAAATCTGTCAGATCGCCCAACCCTGCTTCATCCAAGCGTTCGCGTCCGTGGAGGACGATCGCTTGTCGAGTACCCAAAATACCTGCGGCGGCGGCGATCGTTTCCAGTAAATGGGGTGTGCCAATGCCAATAATTTGTCCCGTCGGGCGCAGGGGATTGACAAGTGGGCCGATGAGATTGAATACTGTCCGAATCTTTAATTCTTGGCGCAAGGGTGCGACAGCCTTCATCGCTGGATGCCAGCCAGGAGCGAATAGAAACGTAATCCCAACTTTATCTAAAGCCGCCATAACTAGTTCTGGTGGAGCTGTCAATCTTACGCCCAGTGCCTCTAATACGTCTGCTGAACCGACGAGACTAGATGCGGATCTACTTCCATGTTTGGCTACTTTTAACCCTGCTGCTGCGGCAACAAATGCCACTGCGGTGGAGATATTAAAAGTCGATGCACCGTCGCCACCCGTGCCACAGGTATCGATGACTGGCGTAGGATGTGCGATCGCGGGAGCTTGTAATACTTGCGCCATCCCAGCTAATTCAGGAGCAGTGATTTTTTTTGCTTCTAAGGCGGCTAAAATCGCCCCAGACAGGACGGGAGAAATCTCATCTTGCAACCAGCCCTGCATGAGCATGGTGGCTTGTTGTTGACTGAGGGATTGCCGATCTAGCAATTGTTGAAGTAGTTCTGTCCAAGTTGTAGAGGTGCTCATGGGATGCGCGCGATCGTAAAATAATATCTCGATTATCGTCGATCGGGGGTTCGGGGTTCGGGATTCGGGATTCGGGAATTATTGGTTACTTGATAATGACCTAATGAGAGAAGCTAGCATTTTGCCCAAGGATTCACACTCACTTAAAATCGGATTGGCGATCTGAGAAGTAGCCAGTTTAACTCTGACCGATAACAGCAGATGGGTTTCTAATTCTTTGAGAGAGCCTTGAGCTATTCTCAGAAATCGAACATATTCTGCTCGATATTCTCTCCCATATCCCTCAGCAATATTCGCGGGGATTGAAGCCGCCGCTCGCCGAATCTGTGAAGTCATCCCATAGATTTCCTCCTTTGGGAATTCTCTAGTTATTAAATAGCAACTCTCCGCCACATCCATGCCCTTTTGCCAAACTCGTAAATCTCGATAAGACTGAATTTCAGGCATAGCCGACCTTAATATGTGTTTTGAGAATCTATCCCGAATCCCGAACCCCGAACCCCGAATCCCGAATCCCCAACTACTTCACCAACTGCGTCAAAGTAGCAAGTAACTCCTGTTCCTTAAAGGGTTTGGCGAAGTAACCGCTGGCACCGAGATTCATGGCAATTTTGCGGTGTTTATCGCCGCTACGGGAGGTGAGCATGAGGACAGGGATATTTTTGAACTGAGACAGTCCTTTGATGGTAGCCAGGAAGCCGTAGCCGTCCATCCGAGGCATTTCCACATCGCAGACAACTGCTCGAACGTGGAGCAGACCTGCCTGGAGTTTTTCGATCGCTTCTTGACCATCTTTGGCTTGCTCAACTAGATAGCCAGCTTTTTCGAGGGTGAGGGCGACAAATCGCCGGACATTGATCGAGTCATCGACAACCAGAATTCGCGGTTTTTGGGTGGAAGTGGGAGCTGCTGGAGTAGCGGCAAAGAGGTCGTCGTGTGGAAGGTTGAGGTTGGCACCGATGGCGGTAGTGACAGCTAAGTCGCCATCAATCCAGCGGATAAACTCGATCGCATCAATGAGAGGAACGATGCGTCCATCACCCAGAATAGTACAACCAGTAAAGCCAGGTGGCATGTTTAAGTTACCCAGTGGTTGACGAATGGTGACTTCTTGTTCGCCCCAGAATTTATCGATTTCTAATGCCACGACATCTTGTCCTTGGTCGATCATTAAGACAGTCGAACAGTTGATAGTGGGTAAATTAGATGTGACTACTTGGAGATTGGCATCGGGAATGCGCAGATACTGGGTGGGTTGAATCAGTCGGACGGTGAAGTCTTCCCATTGGAGCATTTTTTGTCCGGCAGTACTGATGACTTGCTCGGGATTGAGCAGGATAATTTCTTCGACAATGTTACTGGGAATTGCCAGCCAGAGACCGTTCACTTCGACAAGGAGGACGCGGACGACGGAGAGGGTAAAGGGAACGTTGATGGTAAAGGTACTACCTCTACCTAGCTTGGTATCTACAGATATATCCCCACGTAACGATCGAATGTTGGTACGGACGACATCCATGCCGACTCCACGTCCAGATAGATCTGTCACTTTATCGGCGGTACTAAAGCCAGGTTCAAAAATTAGATCGATCAGTTCGCTATCTTTGAATTTGGCGATTTCTTTGTCGTCAATCCCCATTTTCTTGACTTTGGCACGGATCTTGTCGAGGTCGATCCCGCCACCATCATCTTTAATGGTAATTACAGTTTGGTTGCCGCGATAGGTAGCACCGATTTCGATCGATCCGGTGTCTGGTTTGTTGTTGGCACGGCGCACAGCACTGGGTTCGATCCCATGATCGAAGGCGTTGCGCACTAGGTGCATCAGGGGATCGTTGAGGGCTTCGAGAATACTCCGTTCGATTAGCGTGGTGCCACCTTTGAGTTGGAGATTAATTGGTTTGGAATGTTCGATCGACAGGTTGCGAATCGCTCTAGGAAAGCGATTGAATAGTTCGGAGATCGGTCGCATCCGCATCTGGGTCAAGCCCGTTTGCAGTTGTTTGGCGGTACGATTGAGGTCGCGATTGGTGCGTTCGGTATCGTTGAGTTGGAGATCGAGGTCGGTGGTAAGTTCTTCGACTTGGACGATGGTGTCCATCACTTCCTGGGAGAGGAGGTGGAGTTCGCTATATCGATCGAATTCGAGGATATCTAACTCGCTGGTGAAGTCGCTAGAGGCACTATTATATGGCTTTTCATCTAGCTCTGGCTGTTTTGCGCCAACGCTGGAGTCGTAAGCTTCGCGAAGCTTGAAGTTAGACTGTTCTAATTGTTTGACTTTGAGTTGAAGATTGCCAATTAACTGGCGTAATCCTTGTAAGTGCAGATTCAATCCATTCCGATCGATCGTCAATTCGCCAAATAAGTCGCCAATCTCTTCCAATTGCTTGGTGGCTACACGGATCGTTTGTTCGGCAACTTGGGTGGTGGACTGGGGACTAGCTGAACTATGTTCGAGATCGGCGGGTAAATCGTCAATGAGTTCTGGTGCAGCATCTAGAGCCGAAAGCAGATCTGCTGCTTCTTTGGCGAGATAATCGGCTTGCGGCTTAGGCATAATTTTGAATACAGCCGAGGATGCATCGTCTTTTGCTTCAGCTTGAGAGAGGAAGCCGGATAAGGCCGAAAACAGCTCTGGCGCGTCGGTATCCAAAGAAAGATCGCCACTGAGATCCAATCTTTGAAAAGCATCGACGATTTCTTCTTCTGGTTCGATGTCGCTGGCGGTGGGAAGATTGATTCTTGCTAAACTTTGTTCGCTGGTGCCGAATTCGTCTAGCTCGTTACTGTTGGTAATGGTAGAGAAGGCTGAAGCTATTGGTCCATTCAACTCAGCAAAAGGATCGACCAAAGTCTGGAAGTCATTTGCACTGGTATACGATCCCAAGTGCATTGCAGATTCTGTCTTTGCTGCGGACTCGCCCAGATCGGCAATTGTCAAAGGTTGCTCGATTGTAAAATCATGGAGATCGATCTCGGCGCGGGTGGCGATCGTCGATTGCAGATCGATATTATTCCATTCTGGTAGTGTTTCAGCCGCATCGATGGCGTAGCTTTGGCTATGGTGAGAACTCCCAATAATCCCCGATCCTGGTAGTTCAATTTCCCCAGGTAAATTAGCAGTTTGACCGATTAAGACCATTGCCTGAGTTCGTCGCCATCCAGCCAAAGCTAGAGTGGCAATTTCGCGAATTCGGTGCGGTTGCGCCTTGCTGTGTACCAGTACAGACTCACACAAACTAGCCATCGCAGGTAATTCCACCATCTCGGCTAGACCACCCAATTCTTCGGCAATGATCACCAACTCATCGTATAAACTGCTAGAATTTTCGCCATTAATAGATTCTTCTAGTTGTACGATACAGCGTTCAACTTCTGACTCAAACAAAAAGGTGAGAATATCTTCGCCAGATTCCGAGGCTAACATATTAGCTTCATCTTCAGGATTAAACTCGCCCAATCGTTCGCGCAACTGGGCAAAAATCGGATTGACTCGATCCTCTAACCAGGCTTCATCGGCATCTTTACCTTGACGATTGAGCGCGACAATCTGCCGCAACTTGTCAACTGTTTTCAGTAACAATTGCTCGATCTGAGCATCAGGGGCGGCAGCTTTACCATACTGGACGATCTTAAAATAATCTTCGAGATGGTGTCCTAACCTAGCGAGAGTGGTATATCCCATCATCCCCGCGCCACCTTTAATCGAGTGCGCCGCCCGCAGGAGTGCATCCAACTGACGACCTGTCACTTTACCAGCACCCAGTCCCAGCAGTCCCGATTCGAGAGTATCTAAATAATCTGTCGCTTCGTCCAAAAATTGGAGTTTGACTTGTTGTTCTTGATCTGAAGTAATCATCTAGGGGATAGGGGATAGGGAATAGGGGTTAGGGTTAGAGGTAAAGGGTAAAGGGTAAAGGGTAAAGGGTAAAGGGTAAAGGGTAAAAGGTAGGGGCTTGTGGACGCTTGCGTCCTCCTATCCCCTATCCCCTAACCCCTATTCCCTATTCCCTATCCCCTATCCCCTATCCCCTATCCCCTAGATGATTACTTCAGATCGAGAACAACAAATCAAACTCCAATTTTTGGACGAAGCGATCGATTATTTAGATACGATCGAATCGGGACTGCTGGGACTGGGTGCTGGTAAAGTGGATGCCAAGCAGTTAGATGCCCTCATGCGTGCGGCACACTCAATTAAGGGTGGCGCGGGAATGATGGGGTTTACGACGCTGGCTGGGCTAGGGCACCATCTCGAAGATTATTTCAAGATTATTCAGTATGGCAAATCGGCAGCTCCCGATGATGAAATCGAACGCCTGCTATTAGGCACGATCGATAAGTTAAGGCAAATTGTCGCCCTCAATCGTCAGGGTACAGATGCTGATAAGCTCTGGTTAGAAAAACAGGTACAGCCGTTGTTCGATCGGCTGCGCGAACGGTTGGGCGAGTTTAATCCTGAAGATGAAGCCAATATGTTGGCATCGGAATCGGGTGAAGATATTCTGACTTTTCTGTTTGAGTCGGAAGTAGAACGCTCTTTAACACAATTAGAAGCTTCTGTCAATAGCGACAATTCTGGCAGTTTGTACGACGAATTGCTCGTTAGTGCCGAAGAATTGGGCGGTTTGTCCGAAATGGTCGAACTCCCTGCCTTGGGGCAGTTATGCGAGTCTGTATTAGCGCATATTAAAGGACAACCCCATCAAGTCCGAGCGATCGCGGCACTAGCTCTAGCCGCATGGCGACGCACTCAGGCACTCGTCCTGATCGGTCAGACTGGCAATCTTCCCAGCGAAATCGAGCTACCAGGATCGGGTATTATCAACCTCAGCGAAGCCGAAACTATCCCCGAATGGCAGGACGACACTGATGTCTCGACCTACTTAGGCGATGGGATGACCACGCTGGATAAAAGTCAAAATGTACCGCCAGCCGCCAGAATCATCCACTCGTCGATTACTCACGACTCGCTCGATCTCCAAGACTTTACCCTCGATACACCCGTTACCATCAGCGATCTCGGCGGTGGAAACGATATCCCCAGCGAATATGCAGGCAGATTTGGATCTGGTACCAGCGCGCATGACTTCCCCACCCTTACCGATCCCTTTGCCGCCAACACTGTCGCGCCACCATTCTCGACAATTACCGATAGCAGCGAGCTAGATGCCTTTGCTACGAGCGAACAATATTCCGACGGATTCCACCTCCAAAGTACCGTCGCCGATTCCGATGAAGAAATCGTCGATGCCTTTGAGATGCTAGATCGCAGTGGCGATCTCTCGCTCGATACCAACGCATCCGACTTATTATCGGAGTTATCTGGTTTTCTCGGTGAAGATGTCTCTGAAGAAATTTCTTCAGCAGTCTTTAAAATTATTCCTAAAGGTGCGCCCAAAACGTCACCTAAAGCTGCAATTACTACCGACCTCGATCGCGAAGCCGCAGACCTGTTCAGCGCGCTAGATGCCGCCCCAGAAGTCATCGACGACACCCCCGCCGATCGCGAACAGGTTGCGGCTAAGTCTAAATCTCCGACCCAAGTCGCCGAGCAAACCATCCGGGTGGCGACCAAGCAATTAGAAGAAATTGGCGACTTATTCGGCGAACTGACGATCGATCGGAATGGTTTAAACCTCAACCTCCAAGGCTTACGCCAACTCGTCGCCAATCTCCAAAATAAAGTCAAACAATTAGAACAATCTAACTTCAAACTTAGAGAAGCTTACGACCTGACAAATATCCCCGAACGACCGCCAGAGAGTGATGAAACCTGGGTTCAGACAGCCAGCAATATCGCTAGCAATTTAACCGACGAACTAGACTTATTAGAATTCGATCGTTATAGCGAACTCCACTTCCTCTCGCAGGAAGTCATGGATAACATCGTCCAAATCGAAGAACTCACCACCGATCTCGATACCCAACTCAACGATACCGAACGCACCAATCGCGACCTGAATCGGACTGCTAAACAACTGCAAACAGGCTTAACTCAAGTCCGAATGCGCCCGATCTCCGAACTGTTCGATCGCTTTCCCAGAGCTATTCGCAACCTCTCGATCGAACATGCCAAACCGATCGATCTCCAGCTCAAAGGTGGTACTACCCTGATCGAGCGGAGCATTCTCGAAGCTCTTAACGATCCGTTGATGCACTTACTCCGCAACGCCTTCGATCACGGCATCGAACCCAGTGCCGTCCGTCGCGCTAGTGATAAATCAGACACAGGTAAAATCGAAATCAGTGCCACCTATCGCGGTAACCAAACCGTAATTACAATTAAAGATGATGGTGGCGGCATCGACCTCGACAAGATCCGCGCCAAAGTCAAAAAAATGGGGATTGACGATAAGGAAATCGCTAATTTCAAAGATAGCGAACTGATCGATCTGATCTTTGAACCGGGCTTCAGTACCGCCGATAAACTCACCGATTTATCCGGACGCGGTGTCGGGATGGATGTCGTTCGTACCAATATTCGCGCCTTACGCGGCGATATCTTTGTCGATACCAAACTCGGTAAAGGCAGTACGTTTACTATCACCGTACCGTTTACCCTCTCCGTCGTTCGCGTTTTAATCGTCGAAGTCAATGGACTCTGGCTGGCAGTTCCCAGTAATATCGTCGAAGAAATTATCTTACTCAATCCCGATCGAATCATCAGCACCGCCGGACAAAAGATGCTCCAGTGGGAAGACTTCACAGTCCGCCTGATCCAACCCGGACAATACCTGCGGATTCCCGATTTTACCCCACCATTAGCAACCAGTCAGGCTCCGACGATCGACTGTCCCACCGTTTTAATGGTCGATCAAGGACAAGATGTAGTCGCCGTCGCGATCGATAAATTCTGGGGCGAGCAAGAAGTTACCATTCGCCAACCCCAAGGTAATATTAAAATGCCCCCCGGCTTCACGGGTTGTACCATCCTTGGCGACGGTCGGATCGTCCCGCTCTTGGATGCGATCGAATTCGTCCGCTGGATCGATGGCGATTTTGCGGGTGGAAACTCCTTGCGAACTAATACCCTCAACTTCAATACCGAAGATACTAATAGTACTCCAGCCCCCGCCGCACCAGTCCAACGCGATCGCATCCTCGTAGTCGATGACTCCATTAACGTCCGTCGCTTTGTCGCCCTCACCCTCGAAAAAGCTGGCTATTTGGTCGAGCAAGCCAAAGATGGTCAAGAAGCCGTCGAAAAACTCCAAGCAGGTCTTCAAGCTCAAGCAGTAGTCTGTGATGTCGAAATGCCTCGCATGGACGGCTATGGCTTCCTAGCAACCGTCAAAGGTGCGGCTCAGTTCAAAAACATCCCCGTGCTAATGCTCACCTCTCGCAGCGGCGACAAGCACCGTAAAATCGCCATGAATCTCGGCGCGAGTGCCTACTTCTCCAAGCCATTTAAGGAGCAAGAGTTACTGGCTAGTTTGAGTCAATTAATTGTTAAATAGATGGGAGCTGTTGAGGGATAAACGGTCTGAAGATTTTATTTAATTAACGTCAGTTTCTTTTGTCCGAGAGGCTACGCCAGCGGGTTACGATTACCTGCTTCGCTCATCACCCGCCCGCGACTGAAGTGCGGGCTAATAAACCAAGTCCACTGAAGTGGACTGTCAGATGCTTTAGTCCACTTCAGTGGACTTTCTTCGTTAGCCTGGGGATTCATCCCCAGGTGGTGCATGGCGAAGCTAAGAATAATTGCATGGAGATCCTTAATTTGAATTCCCATCTGTAAACATTGATTGAAAAAGTTACTATTTTGCAACGAGAGATCTATATTGAGAAGTAGTAGTAATAGTTTTGGTGACACCCCATGGAAAAGCAGAAATATCGCATGAACTGTACTCTGACCTTTAGTGATATTTATGGGCAGATTGTAATTTGGTTGATGGTCATATTCCTCAGTCTGGCTTCTGCTTTATCTCTGTGGAGTACTACGCGTCAAATTTACGCACTGGCAACAGTCGGCTTAATTTTAGTTCTATCCCTCCCATTCTTACTATTTGCCTTCGTCACTACACTGCTCAATCACATTGAATTCGTGCCGCTAGAAGTCAACGAAACCACCAGTAGCAGCACCAACAAGCACCGGAAAGTTGAGCCTGCAACTGTGTAAATATAGGCTTGGTAACGATCGCTGTTCAGATTCAACCTGGATACACATCTCTAGAGATAAGCGAAGTTGGTGGAATCCCCCTGTCTTGAAAAGGTGCTTTACTTGGGGAAACAAGCGACGTTTGTGGGGGAAGCGTCCCCCACAAAGCTCGCGCCCCAAGAACGCACTTTTCGCTGTCTTGTCGTTTTTTTTTTCGGGGGTTTCCCCCGAATAAAAACGCCGCAAAATCCCCCTTGGAAAGCTACCGTGTATACACAAGTCGGTTTGAGTTGATGCGTAGATCTGAATCCCCCAACCCCCTTGGAAAGCTTGCTCAGATCCGGATCTTAGTCCCCCTTGAAAAGGGGGATTTAGATCTCAAAACGAAGTCCAATAAACTTGTGCATTGTCCATACATAGTAGCAACAGAGGTAGGGGCAATTTATGAATTGCCCCTACCTTTGTGGCGATCGATCGCATCTAGAAAGTCTTCGCCACCGCTTGCTGATTGAGTTCGATCGCCATTTGTCTCGCCCAGCGATCGGCATTCAAGATATCATCTAAACTAGGTGTCGCTGTAAAATCATCGCGGTGCTTATCGCAAACCCGCTCGATCGTTTTGGGAATATCTAAAAATTGAATTTGTTCTGCTAAAAATAGAGCTACAGCCTGCTCGTTAGCCGCATTTAGTACCGCAGGCATCGATCCGCCAGCTTCACCCGCTGCATAAGCTAATCCAATACACGGGTATTTCTCACGATCGGGTGCTCTAAATGTTAAATCTCCCGCCTTCACCAAATCGAACTTCTCCCAATTAGTATAAATCCGATCGGGCCAGGAGAGCGCGTAGAGTAATGGCAACCGCATATCAGGCCAACCCAACTGTGCTAACACCGAGGTATCCTGGACTTCGATTAGTGAATGAATGATACTCTGCGGGTGGACGACAATATCGATGTGTTCGTAACCCAAGCCAAATAAATAATGCGCCTCAATTACCTCTAAACCCTTGTTCATCAGCGTTGCCGAGTCAATGGTAATTTTTTGTCCCATCGTCCAATTCGGGTGCTTGAGCGCGTCAGCAACCTTCACTGAGGCTAACTTTTCCGCAGGCAAATCGCGGAAAGCACCACCAGAAGCCGTCAGAATAATTCGCCGCAAGCCACCAGCCGGAACGCCTTGCAAACATTGAAAAATTGCCGAATGCTCGGAGTCGGCGGGGAGTAATTTTACACCATGTTTCTCGACTAACGGTAGCACGACTGGCCCCCCAGCAATTAGGGTTTCTTTATTAGCCAGAGCAATATCTTTACCCGCTTCAATTGCCGCAATCGTGGGTAAAAGTCCCGCACAGCCGACAATTCCCGTCACGACACTTTGAGCGTCACCATAGCTGGCAACTTCGATCGTGCCTTGTGCGCCAGCCACGATAATTGGATGATAATCTAAATCTGCGATCGCATCCTTCAACTCAGCTAACTTAGCTTCATTCCCAATCGCCACAATTTCGGGGCGAAACTGACGCACTTGTCGAGCTAACATTTCGACATTACTACCCGCCGCCAATCCCACAATCCGAAACTTATCGGGGTTGTTTTCGACGATATCTAGGGTTTGAGTCCCGATCGAGCCAGTAGAACCGAGTAAAGTAATCGCTTTCACAATCTATTTTGCCGATCTTCAAGATTTATCCAATCTTTTAATCTTACGGCGATTGGGGATCGATTTAATAATGTCGAGCCATAAATGTGACAATCAGTGCGTGAATTCGCTCATTTCCTGACTGTTTGGCATATAACCCACATTCGGCTAGTCCATGCGAAGCTTGCGCGCCATCTGCGGCGGTCGAAAAATAATTAAAACGAAGCAATTGGATCGTAGCGATTGCATTGTTAATAATATGAAAATATTGACAACGCTTTGTCGATCGCCAAAAAGAGGCTAAATCGCTAGAAAGTTTGGTGTGACGACACTCTTTTTGTCCTCTAAAATCCTTGTCGTAAGGGATTGAGTCAAAAAATTTAGATACATAACAGCTTACACATACCAAAGTCATTTAGATCGCAATGAGTATAAGTACTCATTGCCAAAGCAACGCGATCCATGTAATATACCGGATAGCTACTAAGCCAATTGGCTTAGTAGCTAGGCTGATTTCACGCTGGCAGCCTTCAGAATCTCTAACCATGCAATATTTTTGCAGGAACAAAATATGAATACCTTGAATAGAACGCTAAAGCTTATTGGGGTTAGTGTCACGTCATTGACGGCTACCGCGATGACGCTAGGCTCGGCTCCAGCTCATGCCGCTAATTTCTCTTATACGGGTACGCTCGACAATCCCAATGATTTCCAGTCATTCTTTTTCACTGCAAATGGAGCTTCGACTGTAAATCTCAGAAGTTACAGTTGGGCTGGCGGCACCAATGCTGCTGGAACTGTGATTGCGGATGGAGGTTTCGACCCGATCTTATCTTTGTTTGATTCCACAGGTGTGCTGATTCAGACAGTAGATGATGGTCCCGACCCCGTACCTGCCGATCCTGCCACTGGGTCAAGGTATGATACTAATTTCTCGCAAGCATTGGCTGCGGGAAACAATCGAGTTGTTATATCCCAGTTTGATAATTTTGCAATCGGTCCTAATTTTTCTGATGGTTTCCCCAGTAACCAAACCAGTTTCAACGGTCGGACAGCTAATTGGGCATTTGATATTACTGGTGTAGATACGTCAACAGGGCCTTCTACTGCGGTTCCCGAACCTTTTACGATCGTTGGTACGATAATCGGTGGTACAGCCGCACTGCGAATGAGAAAGAAACTCAAAGCTACAAGCAAGCTGTAGATTTTTAAGATTTAGAGTTACTCTAAATCTCACCAGCTATATTTCAACTTGTGATGGGCACGATTGAAATCTGGCTGGTATTTTATTTGGACGATCCGAAGAATCGATCTTCTTTTACGTCAAAAGTATGAGTGAGTTATTTTTAATACATCTTGAGGTTAGGCTTAGTCCGGTCGCGACACTACTTATTTTTACTTTCGGAGGAGGTCTAGCTTCTTCATCTTACGGCGATCGGAGATCGATCGTATCAGAAACTCGATAATTTTGAATTTTTTGAGCTAATCTCGCTGCTAAGTAAGGACTAGCCGCCTGTAGGTGAGTGTGAATTTCGATGGCTTCATCCCGATAACGGCGAATTTTAGCGACATCCCAATGCGTTGGTGGCGGCTGAAGATTGGTAATCCGATCGGCTAATTTTACCATCCATACAGCGATCGGTTGTTGCTGAATCCGCTCTAGACTGTCTGCTAGTTGCACTGATTTCTCTAGTGCGGGATTTTTACTCAACGCCGCCACCCCGTCGGCTACATTCATGCCAAACAGCGCGGCAATTTGTTCGTAACTGGTATCCGTATCTTCGATCGTATCGTGCAGCAAAGCACACTGCACGGCTAAGTCACCATCACAGCCAGATTCGATACTCAATGCAGCGAGAATTTCCATACTCACCAAATTCAAATGAATCGAGTAGGGTAAATCGCTCCTCGGTACCAGTTGTCCCCGATGCGCTTTCGCTGCAAACAGACAAGCCTTAATATATAAATCTCGATCCCAATTAGATCTCATACATTAGACTTCGATATCTTGGTAAAACCAGAGCTATTCCATAACGACTATTTAACGTACCAGGATACTTATATGGCTTATCGTCTGGCTCTGCTCCAAAGCAGCGTAGAGTATAATCTCCCAGCCAAATATACAATCCAGGAATGAGTAAATCCATGCTATACGCGATCGATCTCTTGCTATCATTGGTGTCTGAATGTTTACCGATCGTCATATTTTTGGAGAAGGTCGTATAGTTCATCTCAAAAGATCTTCTTAGCGATCGCCAAGTTCGTTAAGACGTTTTTTTGATTAGTCCGCGAAGGCGGACTTTGCATCACTAGCAACGATTTCAATCGTTGTGTTCTAATAGCCTTGGCGGTTGCTATAGTTAATTCTTAATTAAATCATACCCCGATCGTTCGTAGCGATCGAGGATAGAAAATCGATTTTTATCCGAATGTGCCCATTTGTAACCAGCAGTCAGTCATTCGATCGCCGATCGATTCCTCAAATATCGGATCTTTATTCGATCGTCATCACCGTCACAGCTTATAGTTTTTGGCTATACAGTCGCGAATATCTGTAAAATCATTCCAGGTAAAATAAGGCTTATTTTGGGCATCTAAATATTCAGTCAATGGCGGACGAGCGAAGACATAATCTGCGGCTAAAGCCAAATTCCAATCGGTAATAGAATCGCCGATCGCGATTGTCTCGTCGGCACGATAACTTGCCATGATTTGAGCTTTGGCAACCATTTCCGTGCCACCTTCATAACGCGACTTCACTTGTAAATAAGTACCAGAACTATTGATATCGATCGCGTGAATTGCCTCGATTTTATCTGCATAAGGCGCGAGCGTCGATGAAACCATGCCATGCAATCCGCCCGAAATAATGACGATCGGTATTTGCTGATTTTTTAAGAAGTCTAAAAACTCTTCAAATCCAGCTCTAATTGGTTGAGATCGGGTAAATTCGATAATATCTGCATAACTAGCAGACGGGATCGACTCTAGCATTTGTCTGACTCCCTGGCGCAAAGTCAATCGCTTGGCATAAATTTCTGGTAGCACCAGCGCGGCGACTTCAGGCGTAAATCGAGTTACCATTGCTACAAATGTTTCAGCGACGGTAATCGTGCCATCAAAATCACAAAAAACAATTCTGTTCGCGTCAATTTTGCACATATGTTAGCTATCTACTTGCAAATTCGATCGGACTCTGATCGCGCCGATGGTTGAAAGGAATCGGCGTACCCTGGGCATCGCCAACTAATGCCGCAGTCGCCTCTAAAGCCGTTCTGAGTCGCTTGGCGGCATAAATTGACATATCGCGGGGGACATTAATTCGATCGCGAATATAGCGCAGCGCAGCATCCGATCCTGGTGGCGGCAAGCAAGCGACATCTAGCATCATATTTGTCAGCGCGCATCTGAGCGCGGTATCGACTAATTTATCCTCAGCAGGGTTGACTCGAATCAGATTGGCATGATGTTTGCTAGTACGACATAAAGCCTCCGCCCGCGCAGATTCAGGTTCGGGAAAAGTCGCATCTGGTAATCCATCCCAAGGGCCATTATCTACCCTGGCTTTATTAATTAACATCTGCGGTTCGCCATTTTCCCAACAGCCGCCCATCTGGGGTGGTAAATCGTGGACGTGGGTATGAAAATCGCTTTGCGTCCCGCGATAGGTAGCGCGGCTCTCCATCGCATCGAACCAAGCCGACAGGCGCGGGTTCTCCTCTCGCAGGGAATAACCTTTGTAATAATACAAACTTGCATTCATCCGTTCGACATAGGGCGTAAAAATTACATCAGCCGTCCCAAACTGCTCTAGAAAATAAGCTCCTGGCGTACTACCTAAAGCGGCCTCTACCATCACTACTACATCAATAAACTGCTGGCGATGCTGCTGTTCCTCGCGTGCAGAGTTAGCAGGACGACAGAGCCAATTACACCAAGCCCGAAATAATAGTCGCTCCAATTGGCGCAATTTAAACACGCTCGGATCGGTCATCCCCAGGCTCAATCCCCCAAAAACTTTTTCGAGAGCGAGCAAAATATCATCACTTTCGGTGACGATTTTACCGTCTAATTCGATCGCGGGTAACATTCCCGATGGGACTTTGCGTTTATACCAGCTCTCTTTCTCCCCATAGCAAAACATCGTAACTTTTTCGATCCGATAGGGGATTTGTTTTTCTTCCAACCACAGCCAGATCTTCTGACAATAGGGACACCAAGCATGGTTGTCTCGATATAAAGTCACTCGGATCTCCGCTTCAGATTTGCCGAATAGGCGCAATCTCGATTGCGAATTAGTCACACCCTCGATCGGATCTACTGGTGCTATGCTGGCATTAGATAGGGCTGCTAGTTCTTGCCAGCTCAAAGGATCGATCGTCGTCATTAGTGGAGATTGGGTTATGTACTAGTGGCTTCCTACTTCAATCTTCAGGATAACAGTTCCGCTCTCCCATCTCCCATCTCCCACCTCCTCATCGTGAAAAAACGGGTTACTCTTACTTTTCCCAAACGTGCGATTCAAATGCCAGTGGCGTATCGGCTGGCAAAAGATTTTAATATCGCCGCCAATATCATCCGCGCGCAGGTAGCACCAAACCAAATCGGTAAATTAGTAGTAGAATTGGCTGGTGATATCGACGAACTCGATGCGTCGATCGATTGGATGCGCTCTCAAGGCATTCAAGTCTCAACGGCGAATAAGGAAATCTTTGTCGATGAGGATATCTGTGTCGATTGTGGGCTGTGTACGGGCGTATGTCCGACTGAAGCTCTCAATTTAGAGCCAGATACGTTTAAGCTCAATTTTACTCGCTCTCGTTGTATTGTCTGCGAGCAGTGTATCCCGACTTGTCCCGTCGGAGCGATTTCGACCAATCTTTAAAATAGGGAATAGAGGATCAGATCTGTAGGTTGGGTTGCAGAATGAAACCCAACACACCTAGCGTTAATATCAATTAATTTAACGATCTTCTGGATTTAGAGAGCAAGAATTTGATGGCCTGGTAAGTTCGCCAGAAGCCATGCCTAAGTCTTCGATTTTAGATTGTAATAACTGATGAAAACTGGGATTGTTAAACCGTTTGGCTGACAATGCGCCTAAAATCAGTACCGTCCGTGCTGCTTCCGATTGACCTAAATGATATAGTGCCAAACCTTCTGCATAAAATCCCGTCTCATCGCGATCGACCATCCGTTCTAAGCGACGATCCTGAATCGATCGAGCGTGGTTGAAATCAGACATGGCTCTAGTCGTATCGCCGAGTTCGTGATAGACTAAACCTCGATGATATCTAGCCGAAACGTAATTAGGTGCCAGTTCGATCGCCCGACTGAAATTTTTAATCGCGCTATGTTGTAAACCCGATAAACTATCGACAACACCGACTAAATAATTAGCCCAAAAGTTGTATTGGTCGAGGGCTTTAACCGTTTGACAATCGCGTTTGGTGCGGGGATAGTCGTGCTGGCGAAAGTAAATCCAACTCCGCTGAATCAGCGCATTGGGATGTTGCGGATCGAGATCGATCGCCAGATTATAATTTTTTAATGCTAATTCGAGATCTCCCAGTTCGGTATAAATCAATCCTCGGCGGAAATAAGCATTAATAAAGCGGGGATTTAACTCGATGGCCCGATCGTCATCTGCTAGAGCGGCTACTCGATCTCCCAAGCACCGATGTGCCTCGGCACGATCGTCGTAAACTGCGGCTTGGGGTTTGCGGGCGATCGTCAGGTTAAAATCTGCTAGAGCACCTGCAAAATCGCCCAACTTTTGACGAGTGCGTCCGCGTGCATGATGAAATACTGGCTGTCCGGGCTGGAGTGAGATCGCCAGTTCCAGATTTGCTAAAGCTTGGGGCAATTGCTCTAATCGTTCGTAGCAGATCCCCCGATAACAATAACCATTCGGATCTTGAGGATAATCGGCGATATGTAAATCTAGACTTTCAAGCGCAAGTTGATAATGTTCGACTTTGACGAGTGCGACGGCATTTAACCACCGGGCTGAGGCTCGATTGGCATCTCGTTCGAGGATATACCTACAATCGGCTAACACTTGGTAATAATTTTTGAGAATCTTGTTAACTAACGCGCGTTGATAATAATAATCTAGTTGAGTCGGGTCGTATTGAATTGCCAAATCCCAGGCAGAAAGCGCATTTTCGTAATCTTGGATCTCATGGCATACTTCTGCCATGCCACTGTGCGCGATCGCTAGTTGAGGATGCCATTCGATCGCAATTTTATAAGAAGATCTCGCCTGCGCGTAGTCTTTAGCCTCTAGCGATTTTTTACCGCGTTCGCAGTATTTAAGAGCCAAATCTCTACCAGTCAATGAGGGTGCGTTGGTATCGACCGCAGCGGCTTTTGCTGAAGATTCTGCTGGGGGAGATTGGATTTGAGGCTGTTGTACCTGTTGTTGTTTGCTCGCTGTGGGGGCACTCGCAGGAGACCGTTTAGCTGCGGTATTAGCTTTCGCTGGCGGTTGCGGTTGTGGTTGTGGTTGTTGGACTGGCGGATCGCTCTCCCAGGGATCTGCTGGATCGAAAGATATCGAGCGAGACACGGGCACCAGTGGTTCGCCAGATAGATCGCTCGACCAAGGATCGCGCATTGCTGCCGATTGAGTATTACTGGGAGATTTAACCGAGCTGACATCCTGCTCTGGTGGCGGACTAGATATACCTAAAATATCTGAGTAGTCATACTGAGTGGCAAACTCTGGAGAGTTAGCAGAAGAATGAGATTGCGACATAACCGGAGTGCCTCAGAGAATCAGTTGAAGTATCGTGTTGTCAGGTAAAAATCTCAGCAATATTTCGATCTACAAGATATTATCTTGACTTCAATCCAGACCCTAATCATCAAAATTAGTGCTGATTTTGAAAAGCTGTCGATGTCAATAAATCGCGATCTGCTTAGGAAGATTTCGCCGCTAACCCAAAAATAATGGTAAGTATTAATATAAATTTTAACTAATTAATAGCTAATTTAAATCGGTGTTTTTACGATGGTTTAAATTTTTAATATACTGTTTATACTTAGAACGGCTTAAATTTTTCACGAGCGATCGAACGATTCATACATAATTCTTTACATATCTAAAGCTTCGATCGTAAAAATAATCTGCCGATAAAAAACTGTATTTTTAAGTTTTTGGGCGACTAATGCCGCTTGGTGTAAAATTACTTTAGCCGTTTCTGGCTGCCCCATGTGATATAAAGCCAAGCCTTCGGCATACAATCCAGTTTCATCGCGCTTAGTAGAACAATCTGCACCCTGAGCTTGAATTTCTTGAGCGAGCTGAAAGTCACTCATCGCTTTGGCTTCATTTTTAAGGTCGTGTTGCAATAATCCCCGATGATAAAGCGCGCACACAAAGTTAGGCTGTGCATCGACTACTTTGGTAAAACTATAAATTGCCTCCTGTTTAAAGCCAGATAATGACTGCACTACTCCCAATAAATAATTAGCAGGTACAGAGTTACGATCGAGCATCATAATCGATTCACAGTCAGTGGTAACAGCAGCATATTCACCATGCCGAAAGTAAATCCAGCTTCGCTGAATATAGGCTTTAAGATCTTGAGGATTAATTTGAATCAACCGATGATAATCTGCCAAAGCAGCATGAAGATTGCCAACTTCGGTATTAATTACACCGCGTTGATAATGGGCACTCACGAGCTGAGGATCGAAGCGAATTGCTTGATTGCACTGAATTAAAGCACGCGGATAATCACCTCGATTCATATAAATATCGGCACGATTGCCATAAGCCTGTGCCATCTGCGGATCGAGTTCGATCGCCCGATCGTAATTTACCATTGCATTAGTAAAATCGCCTAATTGTTGGCAAATTCGTCCGCGTCTGCGGTAAAGAATTGCCAGATCGGTTTTGAGTTCGATCGCCCGATCTAAATCGATTAATGCTCGGTCGAAACTTTCCAATCTTTCATAACAAATTCCCCGATAATAATGAGCATAGAAATCATCAATACGTAAATTTAGATATTGATTGAAATTAAAGATCGCTAACTGATAGTTACCCATCTGAAAATGCGCGCGAGCATTCAACCATCGTGCCGAACTGTCACTAGGCTGACATTCAAGAATAAATTTACAATCAGACAAAACACCAACTGGGTCGCTAAGTTGTTTGTTAATGAGCGCGCGACTGTGAAGAAATTCCAAATTTTCTGGCTCGCGCAAAATCGCCCGATTGCAAGCAACTAGAGCAGTTTCATATTCGCCTAATTCATAATAAACTTGAGCGATGCCACCATCGGCAATCGAGAGTGCCGGACTGAGTTTGAGTGCGCTCGTATAGTCGGCTTTAGCTTTTTGATAATCTTTTAACTTCAGGAACGAATCACCCCTGGCACAATAAGCCAAGACACAATTAGGGTCGAGCGTGATGGCTTGAGTATAAGACAAAACCGCCCGATCGTGTTCGCCCCGAAATGCCCGATCGTTACCCTGTTGGTAAAGTTTCTGGACTTGAGTATCGAGCTGATGCTTGGGTAACTCTAGTACTTGTGCAGATGGTAACTGAATGTGGGAGTCCGACATAAATGGTAGGTTGGTCGAGATTTCTTCAGCAGAATACAATTAGTTACAGCGAGTAGATTCGATCGAGCGAGATCTCTCAACAGTCAATCTGTACGACTGATTTGGTATCGTCGGGCGATCGCAAGGCAAATTCATCGTCTGACCTTATCGTAAGTTCCAAATCCGCTCGGTTGTCGAGATCGCTCACTGCTGGAGTGGATGAGTGGTTAAACCCACCAACGATCGAGACAAGACTGGTGTGTTTGCCCACTTATTGTTCCCCACGATCGGCAATTTATTGCTATGACAGATCTAATTTCTTTACCCTTGATATCTATTTGCTAGTAGTTCTTTAACTTACAATCGGTATATATTACAAATGCGACAATTGCCAATTCACAGCTAGAATTCATAGTCGGGATTGCCAACCTGAAATACACTCAACCCCAGCTTTCGCCACATCCGACAAACTTTCGGTCGATCGTCGATAACACCAATTACATTGTAGCAATCGCGAATGTGAAAATAGTAAAGTTCTGATTTGAGAATATCATCCGATCTCTGGTCGTCAGCCGGACGCATCAACAGATTTTGGTAGTTAATTTGGTGTTGTTGCAACCAGGCAACAGTCAGATCGTAACAAACACTCGATCGACCGGATAAGAGAATAATTGCGGTATCGCGCCCTAGTTTTTCGATCGTCGTTGCGACAACAGGATTGAGGGCATCTTCATTCACCCGATCCCAAGCAAATGGCGATCGGGTATTATTAATCGCTAGCGTACCGTCAATATCGACCAAATAACAGTTAGGCAACTGCGGATCGAATACTGGTGGTGATTCTGGTTTCTCTAAATAATCGTAATACATCTGCTCGATCGCCTGTTGACCGACCGAATTCGATCGAACTAAATCGCGCCGGATACATTCAGCTAAAGATACATCGGTAAAGTCTTTAACAATAAGTTCGGCTTGATATTTAGCAGCTAATTCAGTAGCTCGATTTAGATGAACTGGGTTGAGATTGGTATCCGACCAAATTACCGAATAGCCCTGCTCGAAATAATATTCTGTCAATAAATCGCGAACTTTGATAATTCTTTTTTCGCGTTTATTTGTACCGCTTAGTTGCAATCTCAGATCGTCTTTACAGAGATTGGCCGTCTCTGGATACTTCTGGATGTATTCTTTTGCCCAGGTAGTCTTCCCGCTAGCGGGTAAGCCTTTGGTGAGAATGAGTTTGAGTGACATAGTTTGAGAAAATTGCGATGGAGGTACCGATTTAAAACCAGTATGACAAAATAAGGATAGTAGATTTTGCCCCATCCGATCGGAATAACGTTCATGCTCCGCCTTTCTGAAGTTAAACTCCCGCTGGAACATACCGAAGCCGATATCCAGTCTGCTATTCTCAAGAAATTAGCGATCGCGCCTCAAGAGTTAATCCGGCACTCGATCTTCAAACGGAGCTATGATGCTCGGAAGAAGGGGGCAGTTTCTTTTGTTTATATTATTGATATCGAGACGACAAAAGAGCGACAACTGCTTCAAAAGTTTAAAAAAGATGTCCATGTCGTCCCCACTCCCGATACTAGCTATCGCTATGTAACTCATGTCCCGTCTGGATTAGAGTGCCGTCCGATCGTCATTGGCTGCGGGCCGTGTGGGATGTTTGCAGGCTTATTACTCGCCCAGATGGGCTTTCGCCCGATTATTTTAGAACGCGGTAAAGCAGTTCGCGAACGATCTGTCGATACGTTTGGATTTTGGAGTAAGGGCAAATTAAACCCCGAATCGAACGCTCAATTTGGCGAAGGCGGCGCGGGGACTTTTTCAGATGGCAAACTTTACAGCAGAATTAAGGATGCCAATCACCACGGGCGCAAAGTATTGACAGAGCTGGTAGCTGCGGGGGCTGCGTCAGAAATTCTCTATATCAATAAGCCTCATATCGGGACGTATCGACTGGTGAAAATTGTCGAAAACATCCGCAATTCGATCGAATCCCTCGGTGGTGAAATTCGCTTTCAGAGTCGGGTAGAACGGCTGAATATCGAAAACGGGCGAGTTTGCGGCGTGACACTAGCCAGTGGCGAATTTATCCCCAGCAACCACGTTATTCTCGCTGTCGGACACAGTGCCCGCGATACCTTTGAAATGCTGCACCAGGCGGGCGTATATATCGAACCCAAGCCATTTTCGATCGGCTTCCGCGTCGAGCATCCTCAAGTAGAAATCGATAAGTGTCGGCTGGGATCTCAGGCGGGACACCCCATGCTGGGTGCGGCTGACTATAGTCTAGTCCACCACTGCGCTAACGGTCGATCGGTTTATAGCTTTTGTATGTGCCCTGGCGGGCAAGTTGTGGCGGCAACATCCGAAGTCGGGCGAGTGGTAACTAATGGCATGAGTCAATACGAGCGCAGTGGCAAAAATGCTAATAGTGGCATCGTCGTCGGTATTACCCCCGCAGATTATCCCGGTAGTCCGATTGCCGGAATTGAGTTTCAACGACGGTTAGAAGAGCGAGCATTCGAGCTGGGTGGGGGCACCTACAAGGCTCCAGGACAACTGGTCGGCGACTTTTTGGCTGCCCAATCGTCCACGCAATTAGGAGCTGTTAAACCGTCATATAAGCCAGGAATTCACTTATGCGATCTGAGTTCGAGTCTACCAGATTACGCGATCGCCGCAATTCGCGAAGCAATTCCCGCTTTCGACAAGCAAATTAATGGTTTTGCCATGCACGATGCCGTATTGACAGGAGTAGAAACTCGCACCTCGTCACCGATTTGTATCAAGCGAGGAGACGATTATCAAAGCTTAAATACACAAGGTTTATACCCAGCCGGAGAAGGAGCTGGTTATGCCGGGGGCATTCTCTCGGCAGGAGTGGATGGAATTAAGGTAGCGGAAGCTGTGGCGTTGAGTATTCAGAAAGTTGGATAGGTTTTAGGTTTTAGGCTTTGGAACTACGTTTCAATCCTCCCCCGTCCCCCAGTCCCCCAGTCCCCCAGTCCCCCAGTCCCCCAGTCCCCATGTTAGGGCGTTTTATAAGTACAGAACTTATTAAAAATGCCGATCGATTCAACTCGTCCGTTAAAATTGACAGCGGGAATCGAGATATCCGATCGATAGATGCTAAAAAACAACCAATTTTGACGGGTGGTAGTAGCAGATAATAATGGGCGAATTTGAGGCTTAAAAGATTCGATCGCAGCGCGACAAGGCCCTTGGAGCAAGATGCCCAACCCGGCTGGAGCTTGGGTGCATTGGTCTCTAGCGAGTTCGCCTACTTGCTCGATTGCATAGGTTTCATAGGCTGCTCGATCGGGATTTGTTACCAATCCCATCCCACACAAACTCAACATGCTCAGTAATACTATTTGCCACGCTTTCATAAGGTACCCAACCTACACACTTTTTATTCTACAGCAACCCTATACGGATTTTCTCACCGCGACTCTAAGTCGCGACAATCGGCGCATAGTGTTGGTGACAAAGGTTTATGGTACTTTCATTTTCAGGTCTGAGTCCTGTCGTTTGCCCTGAAATCCTCAGATTGTTAAAAAATTTTCGATCTAATTTGGTTTAGTCGTGCTATGATAATTAATACGAGTAAATCGTGGCGAGCGTCGCCTAGTGGTTATGGCAGAGGTTTGTGGTGCCTCCACTCGCGGGTTCGAATCCCGTCGTTCGCCCTTATAAGTTCAGATTATGTAACAAGTCCTCGATCGTTCGATCGGGGACTTTTCATAGCATTAGATCTCGATCTAACAGTTAGAATTAGGCTAAATAATCTTTTTAATATCAGCGCGATCTATGGATACCAATACACTGTTTCCAATTTTAGGTACTGCGGCTTTCGGATTACTGGTGCTAGTGACATTAGGAATCATCTACCTGACTTTATCAGGCTGGCGCGATCGTCAACGCCGCGAGCAAGATCGACGGGCGAACCGTTAATTTAGTTGAAAGTTGGTATTTTAAATCCAAAATCTCCCCGCTGTCTTGAAAAGGTGCTTCACTTGCGGCGTTTTTATTCGGGGGTTCCCCCCGAATAAGAAAACGACAAGACAGGGCAAAGCCCAAGAACGCACTTTTCGCTCCCCGCTCTCTTCTCTAGTAACGTATGTAATCACTCAGGAAAGTGCCGTATGGATGTAATTCTTTGCCACACTACAGCAGATTTTGACGCGCTGGGGGCGGCAGTGGGATTGGCACGGCTGCTACCTGGGAGTAAAATCGTTTTAACTGGTGGCGCGCATCCTACTGTCAAAGATTTTTTGGCACTATATCGAGATGAGTATCCCACGATCGAACGACGATCGGTAGAGCCAGCAAAAATTCGATCGATCCAGATTGTAGACGCACAACAACGCCACCGCTTGGGTAAAGCTGCCGAATGGTTAGATTTACCGCATTTACATGCGATCGTAGTTTACGACCACCATTTTGGGCAAGCTAGCGATATTTTAGCCACGCAGGTAAATATCGAACCTGTCGGCGCGACGACGACAATGATTGTCGAGCAACTGCAACGCGCCCAAATTTCGCTAACCACAACCGAAGCGACAGTAATGGCGTTAGGCATTCATGTAGATACTGGCTCATTGACGTACGAGATGAGTACGGCGCGAGATGCCTTAGCCTTAGCGTGGTTGATGCAGCAAGGGGCAAATTTAGTGGCAATGGGGGCATATATCGAGCCGGGGTTATCGCCGCAGTTGCAACAGTTATCACAGGTAGCTCTGAGAGATCTTCAGCATTTAGATATAGGCGGTAAAACTATCGGCTGGGTAAGCCTCAAAACTGATAAATTTGTCACAGGATTATCGAGCTTAGTCGAGCAAATCCGATCGAGCATTGCCGATTTGGACGTATTAATCTTAGCTCATGTATTTCCAGCAACCGCAGATGAAAATCGGGTAACGATTATCGGTCGATCGAGCATTCCTGATGTCGATCTTCGGGTATTATTTGAACCATTAGGTGGTGGCGGGCATTCGCAAGCAGCGGCGGCGAGTCTTCGCGGTGTCGATGTAGAGGCGATTTTAACTCAGCTTGTAGCTGATATTCAGGCGGCGATACCACAGCCACCGACGGCGAGAGATTTAATGTCTGTGCCAATTCGCACGATTCGTCCAGAAACCACAATTGCCGAAGCACAACGAATTTTATTAAGATACGGGCATTCTGGTTTACCAATTGTAGATCGATCGGATCTATTAATTGGGATTATTTCTCGGCGGGATCTAGATATTGCCTTACATCATGGCTTCAGTCACGCGCCAGTTAAAGGTTACATGACAACCCAAGTCAAAACTATCGCACCAGATACCACCCTCCCTCAAATTGAGGAATTAATGGTGACTTACGATCTCGGTAGGTTGCCAGTGCTAGCCGATGGTAAGTTGGTAGGCATAGTAACGCGCACCGATGTGCTACGCCAGTTGCACCATCATCGGCAAATTGGCAAAGCTGTCGTTGACGATGGAATTACCCCCCCAACCCCCCCTTATAAAGGGGGGGCTTTCGCCCCTTTCGCTTGTAAAGGGGTTGCTCTTACTCCCTCCCCTTTCCAAGGGGAGGGTTGGGGTGGGGTAACAGCCTCCGCAGCACAACAAATATCGCCCTCAATCGATCTTCACCAATTACAAGCAAAACTCACCCCCCCACTGTGGGAACTCCTCACCAGAGCCGCCCAATTAGCCCAGGAATGGGGCTGGCAACTTTATCTCGTTGGTGGTGCCGTGCGCGATTTACTCCTAGCAACGCCGACAGGTAACTTAGCCATCACCGATATCGACTTAGTAGTCGATGGCTTCCATCAATCCGCCGATGTCGGTGCGGGTGTCAAACTTGCCACTGCACTTCAGGAAGTTTACCCAGACACGCGCCTAGATATCCACGGAGCTTTCCAAACCGCCGCATTACTCTGGCATCAAAATTCTGAATTTGGCTCGTTAGGCATCGATATTGCCACCGCTCGTACCGAATTTTATCCTTATCCTGCCGCGAATCCAGAGGTAGAAGCAAGTTCGATTCGACAGGATTTATATCGGCGTGATTTTACAATTAATGCGATGGCATTGCGGCTGACAGATTCAACAGCTCCGCCGCTATTAGATTTTTTTGGTGGGCTAAACGATTTGCAAACCCAACAAGTGCGAGTTTTACACCCCAATAGTTTTATCGAAGATCCGACGCGGATTTATCGAGGAGTGCGGTTTGCGGTACGATTGGGCTTTCAACTCGAAGCGCGCACGATCGAGTATATTCGGTATGCGATCGCTAGTGGTGTTTACGATCGGACGGCACAAGCCAACCCGAAAACGCCCGCCTTGCAAACTAGGTTGAAAACCGAATTAAAATATCTCTTGCAATCGAGTTATTGGCAAGCGGCTCTAGAATTATTAGCCGAATTGGGTGCGTTGCAATGCATTCATTCTACTCTGGAGTTAGATCGCAAATTGTTGCAGCAATTAAAGTTACTAGCTCGGTGTTTGCAAAGGTTCGATTCAGCTCAGACGATCGTGCATTGGCAATTGCGATTAGAATTAATTATTTCTGAGCTATCGCCAGCATACCGTCAATCGGTAGCAGCCAATCTCCAGTTACCAGATGAGAGCATCGACAGGTTAGAAAATCTCGATGCCGCACAAACAGCAATCGTTTCATCGTTGCCAAATTGTCACCGCGTTAGTGAAGTCGTGCAAATGTTAAAACAGTATGATTTAGCGATGTTAATTGTAATCGGCATCCGCTGTCAGACTTTAGCAATTCGCCGTCAAATTTGGCGATATCTCACCATCTGGGCGCAGATTCGCCCGATCTTAACTGGTGACGATTTGCGTAAATTAGGCTATAAACCCGGCCCACAGTATCGCCAAATGTTAGATAATTTATTAACAGCAACTTTAGATGGAGAAGTTATCGATCGATCTGGTGCTGAAGCATTTATTCGCGATCGTTATAGCACTGAAATCCACCTGTAGGTTGGGTCGAACGAATGTGCGACCCAACACACGCACAGATCGATCTTTACGTGTGTTGGGGTTCGCTGCACTCAACCCAACCTACAGATTTATTTGAACTCAACCTTTTTAGCAGCTCTGGACTTGACAATTTTCCTGGCTGCCAATAATCCTCCCAGCAAAGTTATATATCCTGGCAAACTAGTTGGTTCTGGCACCGCAGTTGCAGCACCCGCAGCAGTAGCATTAATTTGGAAAGTGGGGATAGGATTAACATCTAAGTAGGAAGCACCATTGTTCAAAGATATTTTAGAGCTATTAAAAGTAATTCCAGGAATACCTGTTGGCGTAATTACAGGCTCAGAACCCTTCCAGGATAAAAAGTCTGTGCTGTTCGATAAGCGCAGCCAATAACGAGTATCGGCTAAAAATGTAAAAGCACTATTGGGAGTAAAGGTAAAATTACCGACAGCAGCACTAGTTGAAGTGGGGTTGGCAAAAGTGACACTTTGTAATGTCGTCCCATTGGGACTGGTACTGGTCTTGGCCGAATCAGCATAGATTTGCAGTTTTGGAGTATCGGCCGAACTCTGGTAGCTTTCCAAGCGTAGGATGATATTATCCAGGTTGTAATTGCTACCAGTTGGTAATGTAAAACTAAGTGCTTCGCTTTCAGACGGCTGGATATTAAAACTGTAGAAATCTCTATTCTGAGGCAAATTGCCAATCAACGTGGCTGCGGTGGCGGAACTAGAAAAGGCTAGAGTGCCTGCTAGCACGGCAGCTACCCCCCCCCATTTTGGGGAGATTGATTTGAGTGAGCATAGAATTTTAATAATTGGGGTTTGGCAGATATGCTACCACTAGTCTCCTAAATATGCTACCCCTAAGTGGATAATTACGATCGGTTGCAGTATCTCCAATCCAATTGAGAATTGTAGCTATCCCAGATCCCCCACCAAACAGCCATCTTCCATGTGAATAATCCGATCGGCAACATCGAGAATTCGGTTATCGTGAGTTACCATCAAAATCGTACAGTGTTGCTCCTTGGCTAATTTTTGCATCAGCGTGACGACTTCTCGACCAGATTTGCTATCTAGAGCGGCGGTGGGTTCGTCGGCGAGAATGAGTTGCGGCTGACTGACTAAGGCGCGTGCGATCGCCACACGCTGTTTCTGACCGCCAGAAAGGTTATCGGGGTAATAATGGGTGCGATCGGCTAAACCGACGGCTGTGAGGGCATTGATGGCGCATTGCTGGCGATCTTTAATGTGGGGATGGAGTTTCAGCGGCATCGTGACATTTTCCCAGGCGGTGAGGCTTTTGAGCAGGTTGTGTGCTTGGAAGATGAATCCGATTTGGCTGCGGGTTTGAACGAGTTGGGCTTGCTTGGCTCCGAGTAATTCGCGATCGAGTACTTTGAGGCTACCTGTTTGCATCGATCTGAGCGCGCCAATTAAGGTCAGCAGCGTAGTCTTGCCGCTCCCTGAAGGCCCCGTTAAAATCGTAATCTCTCCCGCAGGTATTTCGAGATTAATATCGTTCAGAACGGGGATTTTCAGGTTCCCTTTGCCAAAACTATGGTGGAGATTTTCAATTTGAATTGTTGGCTGAATTGTCATAATTTATTGGTTAAAAATATTTGCTTCGCTCATCATCCACCCGCGACTAAAGTGCGGGCTACCAGTTCAAGTCCACTAAAGTGGACTGCCAGATTCTTTAGTCCACTTTAGTGGACTTGAGCTAGTAGCCTGGGGATTCATCCCCAGGTGGTGCATGGCGGAGCTATAAATGACTGCATGAAGACCTTTATCCTGACGTTAGTTATTGCAGTGAAACCTAAAACCTAAAAAACATCGGCCGGATCTGCCGCGCGGAGCTTATTAGATGCGATCGCCGCAGAAATCAGACACATTGCTAGTGTTAGCATAAATACATTAAGGGCTAAACTCACGGTCATGATTAGCTCTAATTTAGTTAATGTCGTCAGCAATTGATACATGCCTAAAGTAGCAATAAATCCAGGGATATAACCTAGAACTGCTAGAAAGATTGCTTCTTGAAAAATAACTAATAAGAGCGATCGATTGGAATAGCCGATCGCTTTGAGGGTAGCATATTCTGATAGATGGTCGCTCACATCGCTATAGAGAACTTGATAGACGATCGCGACACCGACGATAAAACCCATCATTGCGCCAAAATTAAAAATCGTGCTGCTGGGATTGGTATCTTGAAATGCTAATTCTCGCGTCTGTAACTCTTGATAGGTGAGGACTTTAATCCCAGGCACGGATTTTTCGATCCCTTGTTTGAGGGCAATTAAATCGGTACCGGGTTTAACGCGAATTATCCCCAATGTTACCTGTTCGAGCGAATTAGAACCATATATTTCGGCATAGGTGCGATCGCTAGTAATGATATTTCCTTCACTCAGAAAGAAGGAACTGCCAAGATTGAATAGACCATTGACTACAATTCGCTGATTGTTTATCATCGATACAATTGTCGGGCTGGTATCCATTCTGGCAGGAATTGGCCCTAATTGAGAACGAGATAATCGATCGAACAAAGCGGTAAACGGCTCGCGTAATTTAGACTGTTGTTGGTTGACTTCGGGCAGATCGAAAATTTGGACTTGGGGATTATAGGCAAAAACTCGCGTTTCATAAGAGATGCTTTCTTTATCGTAAGCCCAAGTTCCATATTTAAGATACAGCGGCTCGGCAAAAATAATCCCATCGAAAGCTGCTGCTTGATAAAGTCGAGTGCGATCGAAGGTACTAAAGGAGTTAATTAGTTTAGCTTCAGCATTGCTAATAAATAAATCTCCTTGCAAATGTCTGGGTAGCAAAGTTGCGCCACCTGCAAATAAGTTAACAAATCCCAACTGCATGAAAATCAATACATTCGCAAACGCAATTCCACTCATCGCCACCCCCGTCCGCACTTTCTGACGAGACAATTGCGCCCAAGCCAGCGGTCGTTCTCGCCGCAAAAAAAGTTTTTTCATACTTCACCTAAATCCCATACTTCTTACTTCTTACTTCTTACTCCCATCTCCCATCTCCCTACTTTAAAGGCAACCGTACCCGCACTTGTAAATTTGTCAACTTAGCAACCTTAGGACTATCCTGTGGCGCGATTTCAATCTTAATTGCGACAACTCGGCTTTCCTTATCGGTAGTGGGACTTGCACCGCCAGCTTCTTGGGTTTGTTTGCGTCCCACTTGAAGTCCGATTTGAGAGACTGTACCGCGCAGCTCTCCTGCAAAGCTGTTGTATTCGCTGGTAATTACCGCCGCTTGTCCCTGACGAACTTTAGTGATATCGATTTCGGCAATCTCCGTCATCACATACATTTTGTCAGTTTGAGCGAGTTCGACAATCCCCTGACTGATATTCACTTGTTCGCCGATGCGGGTATTAATTTTGAGAATTTGTCCGGCTACAGGTACGCGCACTTCGGAGTCGCGTAAGGCGGCTTGCTTTTGCTCGACGGCGATTTTGGCTTTCTCTAATTGTGCTTGCGCGATGCGAACATCTGTCGGACGAACTTCGCGGAGTTCGGCGAGTTGAGCTTGCGACTGTTGAATCTCCGCCGTCAGCGTTTGGATGGATTGCTCTAAATCTGCTTGTTTTTCCTTAACTGTTTGGCGAATTGTCAATAGTTCGGTGTTTACTTTGCCCAATTGTGCTTTTGTCTCTAGCTGTTTTTCCCTCAGATTGGCTTTGGCTGCGGCTAAATCTTCGGTGGCTTTATCGAGTTGGGTTTTGGTATCGATACCGCGCTCTGTGGCGATTGCTCGTGCGGATGTTAATTCTTCTTGAGCTTTATCTAATTGCGATTTACTAATACCGCCCGATCGATATAAGGTCAATTTACGCTGGTATTCGCTTTGCGCGTTGGCGAGTTTAGCTTTACTCCCTAACGTATTATCACCCGATCGATCGAATTTATCGCGACGACGATATTCAGCCTCGGCATTAGTTAATTTAGCCTGAGCCGTGAGTAAACCCAAACCATCCCGATCGGATTGTAACTGACGTTGGTAATCGGCTTCCGCATTTTGCAATCGCGATCGCGCTGCATTTAAGGCAGCAGTCCGCTGTTGGCGGCTACTGGCGAGTTGAGCTTGCAATTTGGTAATTACAGCCGTCTGAGCGGCAATTTGCGACTTCTTCACATCGGTTTGTGTCGTTCTTCCCAACTCGATTTGGCGCAGATTGACATCGGCTAGCGCATCGCGTAAATCGGCTTGTTTGCGATCGATCCCTTGTAATATAGCAATTACTTGAGAACGCTTGACAAAATCGCCTTCTTTAACGAGGATGCGATCGACGCGACTATCCTGAGCATTCGCCACCGAGAGTTTAATAACTTCCCCATTCGGTTGAATCCGTCCCAATGCTACAACAGCATTCGGCTTGGCAGGAACGACCGTTTTGGGATTTGGTTCGGCGGTACCTGCTGCACAGCTAGATATCAGTGCCATTAGCCCACAAATTGTCAGCGCGAAATAAGGTTTCATACCTTGAGGATAACTGCTATTGTCGATCCTATACTACTAGCATGAGTCATGAATTAGTTATGACTAACGTCATATTAACGCTCGATCGAATTTACGGATATTTGCTAAATCTCTAGATCTCTATAATTTCTGGTACGGTTGCCATATTTGTAAACAACCAAAATCTGGAATTTTACCGATCGAAGTTGTAGGCTTGTTAGAATCTGCCCTAGTGAGGTGAGAAAATGTCCTCGATCGCGCCAATTTTAGAACGCAGCACGGGTAAAATCCGGTTTGGAGTAGATAATGTCAAACCTGCTGTCGATCGATTGCCGACGGTATTTGCCCGCTCTCAATTCGAGCAAGTTCTGACGACTCCGTTATTAGCATTCAGTCACGATGAGGCATTTGAAACGATCGCCGATCGTGAGATTCATCCGTTAGCATTGGCAGTACACGCGGCTTTTAGCGAACATCGAACGTTTCAACTAACTCCAGATATCATTTGGTTGACGATCTCCCAAGGATTCGCGCAACATATTAATAATCATGCCGAAGAATTACGATCGAGTTTTGTCAGCCATCAAGGTAAAGAAAAACTGGTAGCTG
>NZ_JANPLS010000032.1:0-3771 GCF_031422475.1 Chamaesiphon sp. VAR_48_metabat_403 | reverse complement strand
GCGGACAAAGGCGGCAGTAATTTTATTGTAGTTGTTTTGGATCGCTGGTTGAACCGATGAATTAATTTGAGCGAATACTGGTTGAATTGTCGCAATCGCTACAGAAATTAAGGCACCAGAAATAATTGAATTTCGACGAGTAGAGAAGATCATTTAGTAGATTGGCGGAGAGGACTGATGTAATTGACACAAATGACTCAGCCGCTAGCGAAAAGGTTCCGTAATATAATTATATAATCGATCGACAAGGGACTCTCAAATAACTAATAATCCCAGTCTTAATCAACTTGTCTTGTGATTGATAGATACTGTGAAAATACTGGAACAATTTTATTTTGGCAAGTCCTTAACACAATTGCACTAAAGTAAAACTATAGCCCCATTGCTGACGACTTGTTTTGAATTGTCATTGTAAATCTTGATTCGTAGGTGTTAATTACCACCAATAATTAGGTCGATCGATCCATCCACAAATCGATCGCGTTCCATTGGCAAAATATCTCTACCATTGAGAATTTCCTGCACGATCGCATAATGCACCATATTACCAATAAAAAATCTCGCAGTAATTTCTGGATCGGCGACGTTAAGATCGGGATGATGGGCAAATAAATAACTCATTTTTTCAATAATAGGTTTCTCAAAATTCCGCACAAAAGTCTGCGCTAAATCAGGAAACCGCCCCGATTCTCCAATAATTAGCCGGAATAAGGTTAACAGAGGTTGTTCGCCAGAAAATTTGTCTAAGAAATCGATCGCGATTAATTTCAAACTCTCACGGATCGGGTGTTGGAGAAAGCGTTCCTCATCTAATAGTCGATCGCTCTGACTCATCTGTTGAATCAACGCTGTAAACAACCCTTCCTTGCCCTGAAAGTAGCTGTAGAGTGTGGGCTTCGAGACCCTTGCCGCGATCGCAATCCGATCCATACTCGCCGCCGCATAGCCGCAAGTCATAAATTCTTGCATTGCCCCTGCCAGGATCGCTTCGGCTTTATCAGCCACTTTCTGTTTGGGTGATTTGAGGGGATTCATTGCTGCTATTGACACTCTATTTCTAGTTTACTATACTGTTTAGTAGATTTACTAAACGGTTTAGTAAACTATATCGACTGAGGCTGTACCTAATCCTTTTACAAATAAGGCAACTATGTCTAAATCTTTTTTGCTATTCCTGCTTGGCTCTGGATCATCTATCTTGTTTTCCAGCTTCGCTTTTGCCCAAATTCCTCACCCAGTTTCTCAGCAAATTCCTAATATTGAAGGTACTTGGAAAATGTCAATTCTGGGAGAGAATCGATCTGCTACTTGTACATTGATTCAAAAAGGCAATGCACTTACAGGTACTTTTCGGGGACAAATGGGCGATCTACCACTAACAGGAACCGTCACCACAGATCGAAAAATGGCTTTCTCTGCTAAATTCATCTTTGGTACTTTGAAATTTGCTGGAATGGTAAAGGGTCAAACGATGGAAGGTATTGTCGATCTACCGATGGGGCGAGGACGGAAAAATTGGACAGCTACGAAATAGGACATTGCGGTAGAAGTTTCCCGACCCAATCTCAAAATATACTTTCAGCTAAATCAACGTTATAGCCATGATTAATACAGATGTTTTGATAATTGGGGCAGGTCCAACAGGGCTGTCACTAGCTTGTCAGTTAGTCAGATATGGGATTGATTTTGTCATCATCGAAAAAAATGCAGGCGTAACAACGCATTCCAAGGCAATTGGAGTTCAAGCGCGGACACTGGAAATTTATGAGCAACTAGGTGTAGCACCGCAAGCGATCGATCTCGGTCAGATTGCTGGCAAAATTCGGATTATCGCAGAAGGAAAAGTACGTGGGCAGGTCGATCTTTCCGATATGGGTCAAGATTTAAGTCCTTATCCCTATCTATTTGTGCTAGAGCAGAGCAAAAATGAACAGTTGCTATATGACTACCTGCAAAGCCACCAGCAACAGGTGCGATGGCAGACGGAACTCAAACATTTTACCCAATCTGAAATGGGCGTTACGGCACAAGTCAAAACTGCTGATGGTGGATCTGAAAATATCGTTGCTAAATATCTAATCGGTTGTGATGGTGCGAGAAGTCCAGTTAGACACGCATTGGGGCTAACGTTTGAGGGCAGCACCTTAGAGCGTTTATATTATGTTGTCGATGCTCAAATCGATTGGGAGTTTAGTGCAGATGCTGGATATGGTTGCATTTCGAGAGACTCATTAACCTTCTTTTTTCCGATGGCAGGTGAACAAAGATACCGGATTGTTGGCACCTTTCCTGAAGGCTTCGACCAAAATGTTGGTGAGATTTTATATGAAACGATCGAGCAACGCATCCAGGAAGATACCAAACTGTCCCTAGATATTTCTAACGTCAAGTGGTTCTCGGTTTATAAAGTTAACACCCGCGCCGTCAACAAGTTTTCGGTCGGACGTTGTTTCGTCGCTGGCGATGCAGCACACGTTCACTCTCCAGCAGGTGGGCAGGGGATGAATACTGGCATTCAAGATGCTTATAATCTTGCCTGGAAAATGGCTTTTGTCATCAAAGGCTATGCTAGCGAAAAATTGCTAGATACTTATAACGAAGAACGGCTACCAAACGCTCAAAGACTTTTGGAAACAACCGATCGAGCTTTTAATGTGCTGGTTGGCTCCCACTGGTTGTTTAGCTTGATGCGGATGAGAATCTTACCCCTAGTTGCAAAATATGCGATCGGGCGCGATTTAGTTGGGAAAAACATTTTCTCGGCGATTTCCCAAATCCGCCTTAATTATCGCAATGATTCACTCAGTAATCATGATAGTGATAAGGATTTCAAGGTCAAAGCTGGCGATCGAATGCCTTACTTTTTGGTTGATGGTGAGAGTGTTTACGATCAGCTTCACGCTCCCAAATTCCATCTATTGGTTTTCTCCGATAGTGAACATTGGGCGAAAGATTTACGGCGAGAACTCGAACAAGAATCTATAGATTCGATTCTCCAAGGGAAAGTCTTTGCCAACGAATTCAAGGTAATTCCACTCAGTCCCCAAATTTCAGCAATCTTTGGTACAAATCGACCTTTTCAGGTACTGCTAAGACCCGATAACTATATCGGATTTATCTCCACAGCAGCTTCATTAACCGATCTCAGAACTTACATTCGTGAGATTTTATGATGATTGACAGGAAACCTCGAAGGAATCGTAATTATTTATCAAATTCTCCATACCGAAGTATCCGATCGATTACCCGAATATGCAACCCTCAAGGCAATGAGCTATACCGATCGATATTTATTTAGCATCGTGCTCCAAGAAGCCTTAATCCTGGCTCTATTGGGATTTTTGCCTGGGATGGCTGCCTCAATCGGATTATATCAAATCGCTCAAGCAGCTACTCTTCTGCCAATTGTAATGAAAGTCGATCGAGCAATTTTTGTACTGATTTTAACTATTATAATGTGCGTGAGTTCCGGCTCGAATGGCTTGCCGTCTGCGATAGCAATCGCGATCCGAAAACTCCAAGCTGCCGATCCTGCCGACTTGTTTTAAAAATCCTAATATACTTTTATAATAAATATTTTCCCGATCTAGGTCGAGATTTAAAAGTTTTAGGTCCTACTTCCAAACATCATCCGTGCAACTAAGGGTCGCCATAATCGATCGGGCAAAATAGAGTGCAGAAGCAAGTAAGCTTCTCCATGAGGGGAATATCGTAATCGTTGAGATCGATCTGTTGCCGCCCGATAAATGGCTTTAGCAACCCCTTCAGGCT
>NZ_JANPLS010000031.1:0-2251 GCF_031422475.1 Chamaesiphon sp. VAR_48_metabat_403 | reverse complement strand
GCGGATGTTCAGTTCTTCACGAAACCGAGCGACTTCGGCTTTGAGAGTCGAGATATTAGTGGGTTGAGTTTTGTTCACGGGGTATCGCCACAGTTAGGTTACGTTGACAGATGTTCGCAGTTTTGCGTTTTAGCACGATCGGATCGCAAGCTTTGTAGCTTTAATAGCGGTCGAGGTTGCTAACCATTGACAATTCTGGATTGTCTGCCAACATGTCGGTCATGGAAATACCATGACTTTATCAGTTTGTTCGTTTCGTCGCAACGGGTAAAAGGGTAGGGAAACCCAACCACAGTCAGATTAAATTTAGGACTGTAGGTTGGGTTGAGGCACGAAACCCAACAAACCTAGAGATCGAATGTGAGGATGTTGGGTTTCGCATTTGCTCTACCCAACCTACGGATCTCACTCCTCATATCCCCAAAGTAGGGGCAATTCACGAATTGCCCCTACTTTAAGATGTAGCACAATCGATCTATCGAACCCACTTTGCCAACTAGGCAACGATTCCAAATCCCCGCTTGTGATAGTGTTAAGGAAGCAGATAAATCAGCGATAGAGCAGGAAATCTAGGATGAGCGCAGGTAACAGTACGCATCAAATTAAGTTCGGGACTGATGGATGGCGGGGAATTATCGCCGAAGATTTTACCTTTGCAAATGTATGTAAGGTAACACGCGCGATCGCCGCATACCTCAGCACCGCTTACAGTCAGGATCGTCCGGTTTTAGTTGCATACGATCCGAGATTTTTGGCAGACAAATTTGCCCAGACTGCGGCAGAAATTTTAGCAGATTTGGGATGGACGGTAAAATTAGTCGATCGCGATTGTCCCACCCCAGTCATTGCTTATAATGCCCGCCACCTCAACTCTGCGGGTGCGCTGATGTTCACCGCCAGTCATAATCCCGCCGCCTATTGTGGCATTAAGTATATCCCCGATTATGCAGGGCCAGCAACTTTAGAAATCACGGATACGATCGTTGCTAATCTAGACAGTGCCAGCGATGCACCCCCAGAGAAGAAGAATAGCAAGAACATTAGCATTTTCGACCCCCAGCCAGAATATTTCAAATTTATCTATACCCTGCTCGATGTCGAGCGGATTCGCTCGGCGAAGCTCAAAGTCAAATTCGATGCGATGTATTCTACCTCGCGGGGATATTTAGACAAAGTATTACTCCATTGCGGCTGCGAAACTGAAACCTTCCACATGCAGCGGGATGTATTATTTGGCGGTGGAATGCCAGAACCGAAGGCGGAACTATTAGGCGAACTGATTGCCGCAGTGCAAAAGGATAAAGCCGATCTCGGTGTCGCGACAGATGGCGACGCAGACAGATTTGGAATTGTCGATGAGCTAGGTAATATGCTCACGCCAAATACCGTCCTGCTCGTCCTTGCCAAGCATTTAATTAAAAACAAAGGTAAAACAGGCGCGATCGTCCGTACGGTGGCTACTACCCACCTTTTAGACAACTTTGCAGCCAAGCATGGTGTCCCTTTAATTGAAACCGCAGTGGGGTTCAAATATATCGGCGAACAAATGCGCCTCATTCCTGTTTTAATTGGTGGTGAAGAATCCGGCGGCTTGAGCGTCATCGGACACATTCCTGAAAAAGATGGCATTCTGGCTGATATGCTAATTGCCGAAGCGATCGCGTATGAAGGCAAACCATTGAGCCAAATGGTAGCAGAAGTCATCGCCGAAGCTGGTGGGCCATTAGCCAACCGTCGCCTGGATTTACATCTAGATAACGCTCATAAAGAAGCGGTAATGAAGACTTACAGCGAAAACCCACCGACGAGTATCGCGGGGATTGACGTTAAAGAAGTCGGTCGTAAAGATGGGGTGAAGTTCTATCTTGCTGATGGTAGCTGGGTGTTACTACGTGCTTCTGGTACGGAGCCGCTGATTCGCGTGTATCTGGAAACTCATTCACCCGAACAGTTGCAGAAATTAGCATCGACGATGGAAAGTGCGATCGAGGCGTTGAAGTAACTACTCGGTTTGGATTTATTGGAGTTGTGGCGGGGATCTACCCACCCCGCTTCATACTTATTGGAGTTGTGGCGGAGATCTTCTACCCACCCCGCCCTTCGGGCACCCCTCCAAGGCTACCGTGTATACACAAGTCGGCTAGACTTCGTTTCGAGGTGTAAATCCCCCAACCCCCTTAGAAAGGGGGCTTTCAAAGTCCCCCTTTCTAAGGGGGATTTAGGGGGATTCAAGCCAACTTCGCTTATTTCT